>JAJZJY010000383.1 GCA_021809885.1 Actinomycetes bacterium | reverse complement strand
GCGAGACATGAGGCGGCCGGGTCCGCACCGTCGGGACATGAGCACCCGGAGTTGACCGCACCCGGTGAAGGTCGACGAGGGCATGCGTCGATGGTACGAGTCGTGCCCGTGCTGCATGAGCACGGCCTACCCCGACATCAAGCGGGCCCTCGACGAAGAGCGTTGGGCCTCGGCCTGACCACGGTGGAGCGTGCGCCGTCGTGGCCGGTGGTGATCTGAGGTGAGCGGCAGCGAGAGGGGTACTGGCGGAACCAACGCTGTCGAGCGGTTGCGTGCGGCGGGGCAGAGCATCTGGATCGACAGCATCAACCGGGCGATGGTGGGCTCGGGTCGGCTCGGCCGCTACGTCGACGAGCTGGCGGTGACCGGACTCACCTCCAACCCCACCATCTTGGGCCACGCCATGGCGGCGAGCCACGACTACGACGCAGCGCTGCACCGCCACCTCGGCGAGGGGCTCACCGACGCCCAAGACCTTGTCTACGCCGTCGCCTTCGAAGACCTCGGGGCAGCGGCCTCGCTGTTCCGGCGGGCCTGGGAGGAGACCTTCGGCGTCGACGGCTACGTGTCGGTCGAGGTCCCGCCCGATCTCGCCTACGACGCGCCGGCTACCGCCGCGCTCGCCCGGCGCTTGCATGACCAGGCCGGCTTTCCGAACCTGCTCGTCAAGATCCCCGGCACCCCGGAGGGTCTGACGGCGATGGAAGAGATGGTCACCGCCGGCATCGGCGTCAACGTGACGCTGCTCTTCTCCGACGCCCAGTACCTCCGGACCGCCGAGGCGTACCTGCGGGCACTCGAACGCCGTCTCGCCGCCGGGCAGGACCTCGCAGTGCCGTCGGTGGCGTCGGTGTTCGTGTCCCGCTGGGACAAGGCCGCCGACCCGCTGCTTCCCGCCCACCTGCACGCCACGCTCGGGCTCGCCATGGCGAAGAAGGCCTACTCCTCCTACCGCAGTTTGCTCTCGGGGGAGCGTTGGGCGGCCCTGGCGTCGGCCGGGGCGCGTCCGCAGCGACTGCTGTGGGCATCCACCTCGGCGAAGGATCCCGGCCTCTCCGACGACTACTACGTCGCCAACCTGGTGGCGCCCGACACGGTTGATACCGTCCCGGAGAAGACGCTGCTCGCCTTCGCCGACCACGGCAGCTTCGATGCGCTCCTCGAAGCCGAATACGCCAGGGCAGCGGCACAGGTCGGGGCGGTCGCGGCCGAAGGCGTGGACGTCGACGCGTTGGCCGAGTCGCTGCAGCGCCAAGGGGCGAAGGCGTTCAGCGCGGACTGGGCGGCGCTCGTCGAGGCGATCGGCGCCAAGGTTGCAGGGATGTAGCGCCATGGCTCGCCGGCCGGCTTCTCACGGTCGGCGGTGGTGGCGCCGCGCGGGCTCGCGGGTCCGTTTCAGCGAGGCAGTGCCGCGGCGCTCGGACCGTCGGGACCTGCGCCGTCGGCTTCGAGCGGCACTCCGGATGACCCGCGCGGAGCGCAAACGCCGGGTGACCGCTGGGCTGGTGACCCTGGCGAGACGTCGGATCCGGGTTGCCTCGATACGGCCGGGCGTGCTCGGGGACGAATTGGTTGAGTTCGTCGACGGGACGTGCGTCTGGCTCGAGGTGCGGGACGGTACCAGCGCGCTGCGGCGCCTGGCTGCGGCGTCGGCTTCTCGGGATGTCTATCTCTGCCGCATCGAGCCGTGCTTCGGGTGCTCTTGGTACCAGATGAGCTTCGCGCACGACGGAGAGGTAGGTTCGACCGTCCTCGCCAGGGTGAAGCAGTACGAGTCAAAGACGATCTGGGTCCCGTGGGTCTCGATCTCCAGATGGCGTCGTCAATTGCGTGACCAGCACGATGATCACGGGCGGTGAGCGGGAGAGCGGACGGGCCGGCTCTGACGAGAGCCGCAAGACACTGCGACCTGGCCCGACGGCCCCGATGCCGCCGGTGACCGTTCTTCCGGTGTAAACTAGAAGATCGATCGTAGGAAGGCGCGAGATGGTGGAAGAGGAATTGCAGAAGGAGGCCCGGGCTCTCGGTGATCCAACGCGCCACCGGCTGTTCCGCTACGTCGCCGAGGCACCAGGGCCGGTCGGGGTGGCCGAGTTGACCGACTTCGTCCGGTTGAACCACAACGCCGTGCGCCAGCACCTTGCAGTGTTGAAGGATGCCGGCCTGGTCGTCGAGGAGGTCGAGGAGCGTACCCGGCCCGGGCGACCTCGTTTGCTCTACCGCTTGGCGCCCGAGGCGGCCGGGCGCTGGGGTACCGCCGGCGCGTACGCGTGGCTGGCGGGCCTGCTCTCCGAAGCAGTGCGCCGACATCTCGAGCCGCGCCAGGTCGGCCGCCAGGAGGGACACCGCCGCGGGGCGGAGCTTGCTGGGAGCGGGGAGCCCGTCAATCTCTTCGAGTCCGAGATCGAGCGGCGAGGTTTCAGGCCGACGCGGGTGGAGCGGGGCCGCACGGTTGAGCTTGTGCTCGGTCGATGCCCGTTCGCCGATGTGGCGGGCTCGGACCCCGACACGGTATGCCAGCTACACCTCGGCTTGGCCGAGGGCTTGGCCGAGGGCCTCGGCGGCCTGGACGTCGAGGGGCTCATAGCGAAGGATCCCCGCAGAGCCGGGTGTCGGCTCACCGTCCGGCGCCAAGGCTCGTTGGCGGGTGCACGCTCGTGATCGTGGTGCTCATGTTGATCGGTTGCTCGCTCGGTAGTTTGGCAAGGTCGTCCGGTTCGCACCCGCGCCAGTGAACTGCCGAACTGTCAGGGCTGAGTGATGGGGATGCACACGCCACTCACCGCACGTCTCGGCGTGGCCATGCCGATCATCGGCGCGCCGATGGCCGGGGTGGCTCACGGCGCCCTGGCCAGAGCAGTGACCGAGGGCGGAGGGCTCGGCATGATCGGAGTGGGGAGCACGGACCGAGCGAAGCTCGTCGCTCGCGAAGCGTCGCTCGCCAGCGACAGCGGTCGTCTGCCCTTCGGGATCGGCCTCATGGCCTGGGCACTCGATGACTGTCCCGAGCTGCTCGAGCGGACGCTCGAGGCGAGGCCGACGCTCGTGTCGGTCTCTTTCGGCTCACCCCGGCCCTACGTCGAGGCGTTGCACGACGCCGGCATCATGGTGGCGTCCCAGGTACAAGACGTGGCGAGCGCGGTGGCAGCCGCCGAGGCGGGCGTCGACCTCGTCGTCGCCCAGGGGACCGACGCCGGCGGGCACACCGGGACGGTGGGGAGCCTGCCGCTCCTCCAGCTCGTCCTCGACACCGTCGACGTGCCGGTCGTGGCGGCGGGAGGGATCGCCACCGCCCGTGGGCTCGCCGCTGTGCTCGCCGCGGGAGCGGCCGGCGCCTGGGTGGGCACCTGCCTGCTCGCCTGCCCGGAGGCGGCCAGCACCGCGGAGGCACGGGCCAAGGTGCTAGCGGCTGCCGAGACCGACACGGTGCTGACTCGGGTGTTCGACGTCGCCCAAGGGATCGGGTGGCCGGAGGAGTTCGCCGGGCGAGCCCTGCGCAACCGCTTCACCGACACCTGGCACGGCCGCGAGGCCGCACTGGCTGCCGACACCGCGGCAGGCCGCCAGCTGGCCGAGGCCCGCAAGGCCGGGGACTACGAGACCGCCTACGTCTACGCCGGCCAAGCCGTGGGCCTCGTCCGTCGGTCACGGCCAGCGGCGGAGGTGGTCCGCAGTCTCGGCGAGGACGCCGAGTGCCTGTTGCGCGACCGGCTCGAAGAACTGCTCGGCGTCGCTCGCCCTGACTGAGTTGAGTCGTGCGTTTCGCAGCACACGCCGTCCACCCCCCGGCAGGGTCCTGCGGTGATGAGGCGGTTACCTGTTGGGCTGTGGGGTGAGGCGTAGGTAGGGCTTCAAGGACCGGAAGCCCTTCGGGAAACGTGCCCTCGCTTCCTCGTCGGAGAGGGCAGGCGAGATGATGACCTCGTCGCCGTCGCGCCAGTTGACCGGCGTCGACACCGAGTGATTTGCGCTCAGCTGCAGGGCGTCGATCACCCGCAGGATCTCTTCCACGTTGCGGCCCACGTTGGCGGGATAGGTGAGGGTCAGCTTCACCTTCTTGTCGGGGCCGATCACGAACACGGTGCGCACCGTGGCGGTCTCGAGAGCGTTGGGGTGGATCATCCCGTAGAGGTCGGCGACAGAATGGTCCTCGTCGCCGACAAGCGGGTAGTTGAGCCCAGTGCCCTGGGTCTCGGCGATGTCGTCCGACCAGCGCCGGTGAGACTCGACGGGATCGACGCTCACCCCGATGAGCTTGACGTTACGCCTGTCGAAGTCCTCCTTGCGGCGGGCGAACTCCCCCAGCTCGGTGGTGCACACCGGCGTGAAGTCGGCCGGATGGGAGAACAACAGGCCCCAGCTGCTGCCCAGGTAGTCGTGCAGGCTGAGGCGCCCCTCGGTCGTATCGGCGGTGAAATCGGATGCGGTGTCGCCTAGCTGGATCGCCATGGATCCTCCTTCGAGGTTGTTGTTCTAGTCGTGGCTAGTATATGAGATCATGAGCGGCATAGTCGACTCGAATGGTCGGGTTTCCACCCCGGTTGTGCCTGCTACGACCAGTAGTAGGGAGGGAGCCCGGATGGGGCCAGGGACGCAAGGAGCAGGTGGCGGAGACCCGGCGTGCTGGGCGCACCTGGTCTGTCCCGACTGCGGCGCGATCGAGGCCGAGGGGCATCGTGCGGGTTGTCGCTTCGAGCGCCCTGGCGACTCGGAGAGGGATCGGGCCGCCCAGGACTGAGGGGACGGGTCGGGGCTCAGCCTCATGCGTCCGGTGACCGGGCGAGTCCGGCTAGGTCCACGTCGGGGTCGGCCAGGCGTGCCCGGTCGACCGGCTGGGCGGCTTGCACGAGTGCCTCGATGGCGTCACCTGCGTCCCAGACGTTGGCGTTCATCGCCGCTGCGACCTCTCCGTGGCGGAGCCAGAAGCAGAGGAACGCACCTGAGGCAGGATCTCCCCTGAAGACCACCTCGTCGAAGTCGGGCGCCCAACCCCGGTACTCCATGCCGAGCTCATACTGGTCCGAGAAGAAGTACGGGGTGCGGTCGTAGACGACGCGCTGGCCGAGCATGGCGCGGGCGGCCGCCGGGCCTTGGTTGAGCGCGGCCGACCAGTGCTCGAGGCGGATCCGGGTCCCGTAGCGGGGGTGGAAGGCGTTGGCCAC
>JAJZJY010000382.1 GCA_021809885.1 Actinomycetes bacterium | reverse complement strand
ATCGAGCAGCTCGCCACCGACCCGTCCACCGTGTGGTCGCCCGCCAAGAACGCGACGGGCGAGATCTATGGTTCGGAGATCGCCGAGATGACCTATCGCTTCGCGAAGCGAAACCTCCGCCTCATCATGCGGCGCCAGAAGAAGCACACTGGCGAGCAGCTGAGCTTCGACGATCTCGGCGGATAGCGGTTCTTTGCGCTCATCACCAACGTTCCCCCGGTCTTCGGCTCGGCCATCGACGTCGAGCACCACCACCGCCTGCGCGGTGGTGCTCCCGAAGAGGCGATCCGCCAGCTCGTCCACGACTTTGGGATGAACCATGCACCGCTACAGAGCTTCCCGGCGAACTGGCTGTGGTGGCTCGGATCGGCCCTCGCCTACAACGTCGCCCGCTGGGTCCGGGTCCTCGCCCTGCCAGCGGCCTTCCATACATGCCGCGGCAAACGGCTGCGGACAAGCTTCTTCAATGTCCCAGCCAAGGTAGTGCGCTCAGCCCGGCGGATCCATCTTTGCCTGCCGCGGGCCTACCGCTACGCCAGCGCCTTCATCGCTGCTCTGGCTACGCTACGGGCGTTACCCCGGTTCGCCTGACGGTAGGCGAGCACACCCCAGAATCGCCAGACACACAGCGAAGCCATGTCCGAAGTCAGCGCTTACCACCCCTAAAAGCACATCTTTGGGCATCAACGACGTCGTTTTCGAGCCCAATGACGTCGTTGGGCTCGATGCCGGTGTCTGTGCAGTTGCCGAGGCGCTCCGAAGTGCCGGAGCGGGCCACGAATGCGTCCGATCGGGCCGAATGGCTACCCGGTTGCAATATCTGGGTTTGAGGTCGTGTCGTTTCTCCGAGGGGATGAGGCAGCCTCCCTAGATCACGGGGAACTGGAGGAGCGCCTGGAGGAGAAGAGCCGGGAAGTCTTCCGCCGGCTCTACCAGGGACACCTCGACCTGCGAGCACTGCGCGAGCAGCGCTTGGAGGAGGTAGCCGATGCAAAAGGAGCTACCCGCCCCTACGTAGAGGCAGGCCACGCCCGCTCGCTCGCGGTTGTCTTCGGGGGAGTCGAGGCGAGCCGCTTCGCATACCGCTGCAAGGGCAGGGAAAACCTGCACCCAGCCGACGCCTGGCTCAACCTGCCCGAAGAGCGCTACAGCCACGGGCTCAGGCGCCTGGCTGCTATAGAGGCGGCCAGGGGCTCTTACGACTCGTCGGTCGAGGCGCTCTGGCGGGCTACGGGCCAGAAGGTCCCCAAGCGCCAGCTCGAGGAACTGGTGCGCCGCGCTGCAATGGACGTGGAAGAGTTCTACGCCTGCCGCGAAGCCGAGCCGACCGGGGATGGTGATGTGGTCGTGCTCAGTTGCGATGGCAAGGGGATCGTCATGCGGCCCGACTCGCTACGCGAACCGACACGGCGCGCTGCTGAGGCCCGCTCAGCCAAGGCGAAGACGCGCCTTTCCAAGGACGAGAAGAGCGGGAGGAAGCGGATGGCGACCATCGGGGCCGTGTACGAGGTAGAGCCCCGTCCCCGCTCGGCGGACGACATATTCCCCGCTGAGCCCGCTGGTCAGCCCACCCCTGCTCCCGAGGCCAAGAACAAGTGGTTGACAGCGAGCGTGGCGGGTACCGCCGCCCAGGTGGTCTCCGACGTCTTCGACGAAGCAGAACGAAGAGATCCCGACCACGAGCGCACCTGGGTCGCGCTGGTGGACGGGTTATGCGGCCCGCGTGATTACGCGGCCACGGGTCGGTGGCTGGCCAGAAACGTCCCGGCAGGGCGTCGCTCCGCTCAGGCGGTGAGTTCGTCCATGGCCGCATAATCGCGGGCGTGATTGGCATGCTGGGTCCACCGGCCAGGTCGGCCGGTGCAAGGAGCAGTTATGCCAGGAAAGGAGCAGTTATGCCAGGACAGAGCGCTCGGATTGCCAGAGTTGTTGGCCCGTTGAGCAAATACGCGGATGAGCTACGCGGGGAGCTGGATCGGCTTGGTTATGCGCCTGGTTCGGCGGAGAACCAGATGCGTTGGGTCGCGCTGCTGAGCCGATGGATGCGCGCTGAGCACGTTGATGTCGATGAGTTGGATGAACAGACGATTCCAAAGTTCTTGGCCTGCGCTCGGGCCACAGGTGTGCGGAGGGTGAGGACGGCGGGTAGCCTCCGGTGGCTGCTGTCCTGGCTGGAGTCCCACGGGGCGTTGTCGTGCTCCCGGCCGGGGCTGTCGTGGCCCGACACGCTCTTGGCCGAATACAGCGACTGGTTGGGAAAGGTGCGGGGCGCGTCGCCGAGCACGGTCCGGAGCTACCTCTACACGGCTCACCTGGCTCTGGACAGCTGGCCTCTGAGCCCTGGCACCGGCACCGGCGTGGACATCACAGCCCGGGACGTGCACGAGTTCGTGTTGAGCCAAAGCTGCCGTGGCCTGGCGCCAGGGACCCTGCACACCCGCTTGGCGCAGTTGTCTGGCTTCTTGCGGTTCCTCCACGTCCAGGGTCTGACCTCCCTGGACCTGACCGTCGGAGTACCCAGCGTTGCCCGGTGGCGTGACACCACGGTGCCTCCAACGATGACCACCTGCGAGGTGCAGGCACTGCTGGACAGCTGTGACATCACGACCACGGCGGGGCGGCGGGACCTTGCCATCCTCGCGCTGTTGGCCAGACTGGGGCTGCGCGCCTCGGACGTGGCGGGTCTGCTTCTTGATGACATGGACTGGCGGGCAGGCGAGATCGTCCTGCGGGGGAAGGCACGTCACGAGGACCGGCTTCCCCTCTCAGTCGAGGTGGGCGAAGCCATGGCCTCCTATCTCCAGCGCGGCAGACCGCCGGTTGGGTGCCGGAACGTGTTTGTCACCTTGCGAGCGCCGCTCCGGCCAATGCGGCCAGTGACCATCAGCCGCGTGGTGCTCGTCGCCTGTGTTCGAGCCGGACTCCCCCCGGCACGGGCCCACCGGCTCCGCCATGCCCTGGGGGGAGAGTTAGTCAATCAGGGTGTCAGGCTGAGTGCCATCGGGGCGGTCCTGCGTCAGCGTGACCTCGGCGTGACCGCCATCTACAGCAAGGTTGACCTGGGCTCTCTCCGCCAAGTCGCCCAACCTTGGCCGGGGTCGACCCGATGACCGCCTTCGTAGACAACGCCGAGTCCTATCTCGCCTTCCGGCGATCCCTGGGGGCCAAGCTGGAAGACGCCGGACGGCTTCTGCCTCGCTTCGTCGCCCACCTCGACTCGATCGGTGCCGAGACGATCACCGTCCGCGACGCCTTGAGCTGGGCCCAAGAGCCGACGGCGGAGCCCCCCACCACGGTGTGGGCCAGAAGGCTGAGCGCCGTCCGGGGCTTCGCCCGCTACATGACCGCCGTCGACCCTCGCACCGAGGTGCCACCGCCCGGGCTGATGGTCTGGCCACGGCAGCGGCGGCTTCCGTTCATCTATACGCCCGAGGAGGTGGCAGCCCTGCGAAATCAGGCTCGCAGCACACTCGGACCCCCGCTCCGGGCGGCGACCTTTGACACCCTCATCGGTCTGCTCGCGTGCAGCGGGATGCGGGTAGGTGAAGTACTCCACCTCGCATCGACAGACATCGACTGGTCTCAAGGAGTTCTGTCGGTGGGCGCCTCCAAGTTCGGTCGCTCCCGCCAGCTACCCCTGCACCCCAGCACCACCGACGCCCTGGCTCAGTATGCCCGGCAGCGAAACCGCCACCTTCATTCGGTGGCCGCCAAGTCGTTCTTCGTGTCGGCGGCGGGCACGCCGCTGATCTATTCCACCGTGAGACGCACCTTCAGCACGCTCGTAGAGCGCTCGGGCGTTGCGGCCGGCTCCCCGATCCAGCCACATATCCACGACTTCCGGCATTAGGTGGACCGCGGGGTAATGTGCCCTGTTGGCGTGTAGATGCTGGTGAAGGCCATGTCGCTTGCGTTTTCGGGCACATAATCCTGGTACTCGATGTCAGCGTGCCAACGAGTCGAGAGCTCTGAACATGGTCCTCCGTTTTCCCAGGCGACGAGTGAGGTCCTGCTTCAGCGTGTGACATAGTTCCTGGAACGTCTTGAAGCCACAGCTGACCACCCATGAGTTCTCGACCAGCGCGTTTGCCGAAGTCGTGATCTCTGCACGGGTTCCTGTTGCAGAATCTTCGTCGCCATGTCCGAAGGCCTGGAGTCGAGCCAGCGGATCAGAGACGCTATAGAGCGGCCCGCAACTCTTCGCGGCACTGCCCAGATCGGCCAATAATCACCTTGTTTGTTCATTCCACTACCGAATGCAGAGGTGATTCTCATGGGAGAGGCAGATATCCGAGACGCGGTCCAGAGCGTCTTGACAGTGTTGCGTGAGGCAGGAAGAGCCGAGGGCACGGTCCGGCACCACGAGGTCGTGCTGGACCGCTTCGCCGCCTTCTTGGCTGGACGCGGCCTTGACACGCCGAGCGACCAAGTGTGCATGGATTTCGTCGCGAACCAGACCGGTGTCAGGTTGGGGTCGTTGCGAGAGTCAATCAAAAGCAGGGATGTCCAGGCGGTCCGCCGACCAGTGGTGTTGATTGCGGACGCGTTGGCTGGTCGACCGCTCGAGCTTGACCGGTCGGTGGTCTCGTTGAAAGACAACTGCCCTGCAAGGTTCCGCAAGCTGAGGAACGAATATCTCGCTTCGTGTCGTAGGCGCGGAAATGCCGAGGCGACTGTGGTCGCGAAAAACAAGGCCACCAGCCGGTTCTTGGGCTACCTCGACGAGGTCGGCGTCGACGATCTGGCAACTCTCAGCGTGCGGGACATCTCAGGCTTCTTGCTGCGCCAACGCGGCTTGCGGCGCAGGACCATCGCAGCGATGAGGTCGTGCGCAGCGGACTTCTTGGACTTCTTGGCCGCTACAGGCCGGACACCACAGAACCTGGCAGATCGGCTGCCGCCGCAAAAATACGTCCGCCACGAGTCCGAGCCGCACCTGTGGAGCGCGGATGAGGTTCGCCGCATCCTGGCCATGATCGATCGTCAGTCCGCGACCGGCAAGCGGGATTACGCGATGATCCTGGCGACCGCCCGGCTGGGCCTGCGAATCTCGGATCTGCGCCAGCTCGAGCTGGGCGACCTCGACTGGCGGGCGAAGCGAATCACGATCGTCCAGCACAAGACGGGCCGGCCGTTGAGCCTGCCGTTGGGCGAAGACGTCGGCTG
>JAJZJY010000381.1 GCA_021809885.1 Actinomycetes bacterium | reverse complement strand
AGCCCTCCCAGTCGGCTCCCGCTTGCCCGACGGCAGCACCCTCAGCCCCGCCCAAGCCGCCAACGCGGCGATCATCACCGCCGTCGCCCGCTCCGACGGCGCGGGCGAGATCGGGGCCGTCGACGCCGTCGACGCCGCGATGACCGAGTCACGCCTCACCAACGTCAACGGCGGCACGCAAGGCGCTCTCGGCCTGTTCCAAGAAACCCCCGCCGACGGCTGGGGTGCCCCAGCCCAGGTGATGAACCCTGTCTACGCCGCCCAAGCGTTCTTCAGCCGGCTCATGGCCCTGCCCGCCTGGCAGAGCATCCCAACCCCCGTCGCCGCTCAGGACGTCGAGCGCTCCGCCTACCCCGGCCGCTACCAAACCTGGGTCGCCCCCGCAGACCAGCTCGTCGCCGGGCTGGCCGGTACGGGGGCGTGCACCAACGGCACCGCGCCTCTCGCCGCGGCGACCACCGCCGTCCCCGCCGGGTTCTCCCTCCCCGCCGGCACGCCCAGCGCCGCCGCCGGGGCTGTCAACTACGCGCTCGCGCAGCTCGGCAAGCCCTACATCTGGGGTGGCACCGGGCCAGCTGGCTACGACTGCTCCGGACTGGTCATGATGGCCTACGCCTCGGTGGGGATCTCGCTCCCCCGCACCACCTACACCCAGGTCTACGCCGGAGCCGCCGTCTACTCCCCCACCCAGCTCGCCCCCGGCGACCTCATCTTCATCGAGGGCAGCGACCCCGGACCAGGGGGCGCCCCGGGACACGTCGGCATGTACCTCGGACAAGGCCTGGTCATCGACGCCCCCTACACCGGCCAGCGCATCGAGATCACCCCACTGTCGGACTGGCTCCCCCAGATCGTCGCCATGCGCCAGATCGTCAACTGAGCCACGACCGCTCACCCCACCATGCCCAAGCGCCAACAACCCGACCAGCCACTCACCCAGGCCACCGTCGC
Organism: Actinomycetes bacterium; assembly: GCA_021809885.1. GTDB lineage: Bacteria > Actinomycetota > Acidimicrobiia > Acidimicrobiales > Palsa-688 > JAKAQB01. Next base: position 4,217 of record JAJZJY010000381.1, on the reverse strand, counting down.
CTCCTACCTCGCCGTCACCGAGCTGACCCTCGCCCGCTGGATCGGCGAAGGCCGCTTCGCGACCCCTCCCCGCAACCCCGACGGCAGCTACGCCATCGACCCCGCCGGGCTCGTCGTCTGGCTGCGAAGCCGCTACATCGGCCGACCCGGACCACCCGATCCCCCTCCCCCAGCCCTCGACTCAGCCGGGCAGGTCACCAACCCGCTCGCGACCAGCCGAGACATCCAGCGTCTCCTGCGCATCACCTCCACCCAGCTGCGCTGGCTGGTGGACTCCGGCCAGGCCGGCGCGTACGACCTCACCGGCACCACGCTGCGCTACGACCCGGCCGACCCCGCCCTGCGGCCCACCCGGCGCCAACGGGCCCGGGTGCGCAGAGAACCCCGCCGAGAGCCCGTCGCCACCCTCCTCGACGCTCTCGCCCAAGGCCCCCTCGACCCCCACAACGGCACCGACTTGGACCTCGCCGGGCCCGCCGCCGTCCACGCCCTCGGCCTCGCGCACGTCGGGTGGCGCTCGGTCGTCCCACTCGACGCCGAGAGCATCGGCCTCGCCTATGTCATCGCCACCCTGTCGGGCACCTATGTCGCAGGCCTCACCGGCTCTGTAGCGACCGACCTCGGGCTCCCCTCCCCCGCCAAGCGTGACCACCCGCTCGGTGTCACCTGGCAAGGCGACGACCCCCAAGCCACCCTCGACGCGCTGCGCCGCCCCGGGCCCCTCGGCATCGCGACGGTCCTCGCCGTCACCGCCAAGCCCGCCTGGACCCAGCGCCTCCGAGACGAAGGTCTCGCCGCCGTCGTCGTCGCTCCCAGCTTCACCCGCACCACGCCCACCCGTCCCCTCGGACTCCGCTCCGGGCAACACCCCCCCACTGGGAAGCCCTGACCTGCCCCGGCGCCAGTCGTCGAGGTCCACGACACCCGCTGCTCCTTGGATGCCAGGCAGTTCGCCCCTTCCCCGCACCCGGCGCTTTCCCGGCACAGCCTGGCCGACAGGCTCCAGCGCGCCAAGGGTCGCTGCGAGCCGCCGCTTCGCTCCGGTACTCGCTCGGCGTAGCGCCGTCCCCTGGCTCGCCTCACCCGCCGGCCTGATCGTCTGACCGTCAGCACCGACACAGGAACGGAGCAACACCATGAACAGCATCCAGATCATCGGGCGCCTCACCAAGGACCCCGAGCTCACCACCACCAAGGCAGGTCAGGCCCTCTGCCGTATGCGGGTGGCCCTCCCCCGTCCAGGCAGTGACGCCGGGACGGTCTACATCGACGTGGTGGCCTGGGAGCGCCTCGCCGAGACCTGCGGTGAGCACCTCGCCCAAGGGCGCCAGGTCGCCGTCAGCGGGCGGCTCGACTACAGCGAGTGGAGCGATGCCGAGGGTGCCCGGCACTCCCGCCACGAGATCGTGGCCAACGGGATCGACTTCCTCGCCCAGCCGAAGACTAAGCACGGCGAGGCCGGGTAGGCCACGCCGGGGGTAGGGGGGCCGGGTAACTCCGGCCCCCCTACTCACCTACGCTGTTCCGTACCGGCGTAGCTACGCTGGTACGCCGACAGGTGCCATACGACAGCCACGACGCGCCCCATTGGGGGGCAGTGCAGAGACGACCGGCACACGCAGCGCGTCGACCGCCGGGCGAGCCGGGCGACAAGGACATCAACCAGGGCAAGGAGCCCTAATGGGATCATGAGGCTCATGGCAAGCACGTGGTCCACGACCGACACGGTGGCGACGATTGCGGCGATCGCCCAGGTATCCGCGGCGATCTTCACCGGCGTCATGGCGAGGAGAACGCACGGCCTCGCGCGGGAGACGAAAAGGATGGCGACCGACACGAAGCGGGTCGCCGAGGCGGCGGCAGCAGAAGCCGCAGCAACTCAGGCGCTCGTCGCCGAGGCCCAGATCGATCGGGAGCTGGCGTGGAGCCCGTTCCTCACGAGGAGCGTGAGCACGAGCACGATCAACACGTCGGGAACACCTGGCAGTCCGCAGGGCTACAGCGAGGTACTTACGGTGAGCAATCTCGGCAAGGGCAGGGCGGTTAACTGCTACTACGTTTCCCGCCGGACGATGGACAACCATTGGTGCTGGCTTCGCCACCCTGGCATCCGGAGCGAGGAGTCCGTGCCGGATCTTCCTGCCTCACCTGGAAGTGGTGGCGTGCCTTGGGAGCTGTTCGAGCCGTCGCCTCACGACCCGGACCAGACGTCGCGGTTGGATGGAGCCCTCTTCTGCGAGGACGTGTTCGGGAATCGGACTCGCTTTCCCATCGGACGCCGGGGACGGGACGTGTCGCGGCCCGATGACGAGAATCCGCCTGCCTGGGCGACTTCAGCCCTCGTATGGCCGTAGGACCACGTCGCCCATGAGGAGCGAGGCGACGTATGCCAACCTCGGTCCAGCGACGTCGGAACGGAAGGGGGCGCATCGGGCTTCAACGTGTCCCACCGGTCGCCAAAACTACCGGTACCCCTGACCTCGCCCGCATCGTCGCCGTCCTCGACCGCCACCGCGTCAAGTACCTGATCGTCGGTGGGCCAGGCCACCCGGGGCTACGGTGCCCAAACGCATGACGCACGACAGCGACTGCCTGGTGAAGACCGAGAGGCAGAACCTCCAGCCAGGAGGCCTCGGCTTGGAAAGGCCAGGGCGGGAGGCAGGACCCACCCTGGTCGTCCATGGCTTGGCTTGGCGCGTGTCCACGCCTACAGATCCCGCTTCTCCCATATGAGCCCCTGCCTGCTCGGGACGGGGCGGGTCGTGGTTATCCCCGCGTTGGGGTTTTCCCGCACGCACAAAAGGTTGGTCAATGAATCACCTCCTGGCTTGCGGTGTGGAGAGTCTACCGTGGCCTTCCAACGGCGCTCGTCGTCCAAGGGGTCCATCACGAGCGTCCCGCAAACGATCGTTTCCGGGACCTTAGAGAGTCGAGGGGGCATGGTCGCGAACACGCAGGTCGCCACACCCCGACCCCGTCCCGCAACCCGTCTCTCTGAAAGCGTCCCGATTCACCGCTCGGCGACGCGTTGTGGGATGCTGGTCGACATGCCCCTCGTCGGCTATGCCCGGGTCTCGACCACCGCCCAAGACCCCGCCCTCCAGCTCGACGCGCTCAACGAGGCTGGCTGCGAGCGGATCTTCACCGACACCGCCTCCGGAGCACGCTCGGACCGCCCGGAACTCGCCAAGGCGCTCGACTACCTCCGAGCAGACGACGTGCTCGTGGTCTGGCGCCTCGATCGCCTCGGACGCTCGCTCCCCCACCTCGTCCAGACCATGGCCGACCTCAAGGAACGCCGCATCGGGTTCCGCTCCCTCACCGAGGGTCTCGACACCACCTCGGCCGCGGGCCGCTTCGTCGTCGGGGTCTTCATGTCCCTTTCTGCCTTTGAGCGCGACCTGATCCGAGAGCGCACGATGGCGGGGCTCGCGGCTGCCCGGGCCCGGGGGCGCAAGGGGGGCCGCAAGCCGGCACTCAGCGATGGCGACCTCGCGACCGCGAAGGACCTCCTTGCCCCGGGCACCCGCAGCGTCGCCGAGGTGGCAAAGAACCTCGGCTGTGGCCGCAGCACCCTCTACCGAGCGCTCGCAGAAGCTGAGGTGCAGCAAGCACCGTCGCAAGACCGCACCGTTCACCGCTCCACTGGGCCTGATCAACGGCGCTCCACCAGGGCGAACCGCGTCGCCAGGGCGAGTTGAGGGAGGGCCTGGACCTCATGGCCGGGGCCGAGGGACGATCAGCAGGCGGCAACACGTTGTCTCCTGACGCCTGGGCTGTCCTCAGCGCCCTTCCCGCAGACGGGAGCCCTCTCAGCAACCAGAGGTTGCGGGAGATGAGTGAACTCGAACCAGCTGCCTACCAGGCCGCCGCTGGGGAACTCAAGCGCCTCGGCCTAGTACGTGCCGGCCCGGGCCGGGGCGGCACGCTCAGGCGCATCGGCACCACCGGGCGGACCACGGCATCTCCCACTTCATCTACACCGGCGGCTGCGGTCAGCGACAACAACCCTTTCGATGGACGCCGTCCGACGGCGCCGGCCCAGGCGCCTGCGAGGAGAACGACCAAGACCAGCGGCGCCGAGCCGCTCGGCTTCGAGGCCACCCTGTGGAAGGCAGCCGACAAGCTCCGGGGCTCGATGGACGCGAGCGAGTACAAGCACGTCGTGCTCGGCCTCGTGTTCTTGAAGTACGTGGACGACGCGTTCTCCGAAGATC
>JAJZJY010000380.1 GCA_021809885.1 Actinomycetes bacterium | reverse complement strand
CGACTGCCCATCACCCACGCAACCTATTTAGTGCCTACACTCTGCGAGGGTTCCGCGTCTATCCGTGCCGGTAGCAGCCCAAATCCATCACCAGAACGGCCGTAAGTTCGGCCTAGCCGTCACCCGCCGGCGTCCGAGCACCGACAGGGGTCCAAAGCGAGTCGGTCGGCAACACCAACAGGCGGTCGCCCGCCCGGTAGCCGTGCGCCCCGGTGTGGAACACCACACCAGCCAGGAACGCCTCCCCCACGTGTTCCCGCAGGGTTCGCAGCGGAGCCAGGTCACCGTCACGGACCCGGCTGCCGGCCTTGACCTCGATCGCCACGACCGCCCCGTCGGCCCGCTCGAGGATCAGATCCACCTCCTCGCCGTCATAGCTGCGCCAGTGCCCCATTCGCACGGTGTCCTCGGCGAAGCTCACCTGTTTGGCCACCTCGCCGACGACGAAGGTCTGCAAGGAGATGACCGAGCTCGCTCATCGCGGCCGGGTCAACCCGAGCGAGGCGAGCAGCGCTCAGCCCGAGCAGCTGGGCAGCCAGCCCGGAGTCGACCACGTGCACCTTGGGAGCGGTCGAGGTCCGCCGGCGCAACGTGGTCCCCCACGCCGGCAGCACACGCACCAAGAACACCGCTTCGAGCAACGCCAGGTAGCCGGCCGCCGTCCCCCGATCCAGCCCGGCCGCCTCCGCCGCCGCTGTGACGTTGAGCAGCTGGCCGGTCCGAGACGCCAGGTGACGCAACAGGCGGGGAAGCTGCTCACGCTGGCGGAGCTGGGCCAAACCGGCCACGTCACGCTCCAAGACGGTCACCACGTAGTCGCCGAACCACCGCTGCCTCGCAGCCTCGGAGCGGCGGGCCACGGCGATCGGGAACCCGCCGCGGACCGCCCGGGCGATGTAGTCCTCCCGCGGAGCACCCACCCGAGCCGGGCCGACCACCCCCGCCGGGTCGCCGAAGACGAGGGTCTCCACCAGATCCTCGCTCACCCCGTCGATCTCCCCCTCGGAGAAGGGAAACAGGCTGAACAGGTGAACCCGACCGGCCAGGTGCGCCGACAGCTCCGGCACCGCGTCGGATCGGGTCGACCCGGCAAGCACGAAGCGGCCTGGGCGCAGGTCCCGGTTGAGCTCCGCCTTGATCGCCCCCAACAGCTCCGGTACCCGCTGGTACTCGTCGACCACCACCGGCGCCGGCCCCCTGGCGAACAGCGCCGGGTCGGCAGCCACCGCCTCGGCGCTGGCGGGGTCGTCCAGATCGAGCAACGCCACTCCCAGCCTTCCGGCCAGCTGCGCCAGCAACACCGACTTGCCGACGGTGCGAGGCCCCTGCACCACGACCACCGGTTCGTCGGCGAGCAGCGAGGACACCCCCGTGGCGAGACGTCGCTCCACGTAGGCCATCACCCCCGAGCCCACCATCCTGTCCAGCAATCACGCGGACACCTGTCCAGCAATCTCGCGTCACCCTTGACCAGCGTTCTCGGGGGGCTCCCATCGAGGCCCCCATCGGCGCGCCCACACCCGATCGATGCGCCGACGCCGCGGGAGCCCTTCCAGCCGGCGGCGGCTCTGGTGGTCCGGCACAACCAATCGGATCTGGCCGCCGGCAGCCGGACCGAGCTCGGTGTACAGCTGCTGTGTGCAGTCGCAGGTAGGCCAGCGCAGACACCAATCGGCCACGCCCCAGCCGGCGGCCGGCAAGAGGGGACGGCGAAGTGCCAGACCGGCCCCGCGCGTCCCCCGGCCAGCCACCCACCAGGCATCGCGTCAGCTGGCTGCAGGGCGAACGGAGCAGTCCAGCCGACTTCGGTCGTTCAGCCGTCACCCACCGTCTCGGCCCAGGACGTCACCGTTGGGCCTCCGGCGGCCACCACCTGGCCACTGACACCCTGAGCTGTGGTGCCCGTCAGTGAGTCAGCTCCAGCTCGTAGAGGGGGGCCGGTCGGCCGAGGAGGTATCCCTGCCCGTGGCTCACCCCGAGCGTTTGGAGTGCTTCGAGCTCACCGTCCGTCTCGATACCTTCGGCGATGACCTGGGCACCGGTGTCGTGGGCGAAGGCGACGACGGCGGCCGCCAGGCTCCGCCGGACGGGGTCGATGTCGACGCCTCGGGTGAGGTCAACGTCGACCTTGATGATGTCGGGGGCGAGTTGGACGATGTGGGCGAAGCTGGCGAAGCCCGCCCCGGTGTCGTCCACGGCGAGGCGAGCGCCGCCGCTGCGGTACGCCTCGAGTTGCCGGCGAAGCTCGGGGTAGTCGCCGACAGCCACGTGCTCGGTGATCTCGATCGTCAACCTCGAGAGGTCGACGTCGCCGAGCACCGCCAGGAGCTGTGGGCTGGCGATGCTGTCGGGACCGAGGTTGACCGCCATGGAGCACCGATCCGGAAGTACCGCCAGGTGGGGCAGGGCCGCTCCAACAGCGGCGGTCTCCAGCTCCACGCCCAAGCCCACCGCCGCCGCGTCGGCGAAGCAGCGTACCGGTTCGAGGCGTGAGATGTGGGTGAAGCGGGTCAGCGCCTCGACCGCGACAATGGCCCCAGTGCCCAGATCGACGATCGGCTGGAAGACTGGATAGAACTGCCTGTCGTCGATGACGGACCTGATGCACTCACGGGCGCGAGCATCGCGGGCGGCCGCGGGGACGAGGACGTTCGCGACGAACTGGGAGACGGCAGCCTGCTCGCTGGCGGCGGCGTCGTCGCCGGACTCGAGGGTGGAGTCGGTGACGGCGGTCATCTCGGCGGCGGTGGCGATGACGAAGGCGATGAACGAGGCGAGCCGGCGCAGGGTGGCCACGTCACGGTCGTCGAACGCCGAAGGGCTCTGCGAGCTGACCTTCAGGACACCGACGGCGGCATCGGCGCGCAGGAGCGGGACGCAGATCATGGACCGCGCCCCGACTTGCCGGCAGGCCATGCGGTCGACTCGTTCGTCGGTCTCGGAGTCGTCGCAGCGCAAGACGGCGCCACTGCGAACCGCCGCCCCGGACATGCTTCCCTCACGGCTCAGGCGCAGACCCACCGAGCCGGCGAGGCGGCCGCCGGCGACGATGTAGGTCATGGCGACGGGATCGGCCAGTTCTACCGCGGCGCCGTCGGCGTTGTCGACCAGGGCAAGCGCCTCGTCGACAACGCGCTGCATCATCCGAAGCGGGTCGAGAGCGTCACCGACCTCGCCCTTGAAGGCGGCGACTTTGGGAGCTTGGATTGTCGCCGAGGGGAACGCGCGGCGCATGCAGATGACTATCGGTTGGTTCGCTCCACATCTTTAGCCGGATTACACCTTCTCTGCTTCCCCGGGCCGGCGCCTGGCATGAGCCATGTCGTCGGTCGTCAAGCTCCACGGGACTCAACTTCTCGCTCGGCCGACGGAACACGGTGGACGGTCGCAGGCATGCGTAGCGGCGATGCGACGGTGGGTATCTCGGCACTCGTCACGATCCGCTTGCCGGTTCTTCAAGGGCCAGGCGGTGGCGGTTCCGTCGTCTTCACCGCGGACCTCGCCCTATCGCTGCGAGTTCTGGCCGTCAGGCATCGGTCCGTGCCAGCCGGTGGCGGGATGCCGTAGCTTCCCGTCATGGGAGAGCTGAGCGACGACGGCGCCTTCGTCCGGGACACCCGCTACCTCGACGGGCGGATCACCGCCGACGGGCGGGACGGCTGGCCGGTCGAAGCCGGCCGGTACCGGCTCGTGGTCTCGAGGGCCTGCCCGTGGGCCAACCGGGCGATCATCGTCCGGCGCCTCCTCGGCCTCGAGCCCGTCCTCTCCATGGCCGTGGCGGGACCCACCCACGACCAGCGCAGCTGGACCTTCGACCTCGACCCGGGCGGCCTCGACCCGGTGCTCGGCATCCACTGGCTGGCGGACGCCTACGAGAAGGCCGAGCCCGGCTACGACCGCGGCGTGACCGTCCCCGCCATCGTCGACGTCCCGAGCGGGGCCGTCGTCACCGCCAACTACCCGATGATCACCGTCGGCATGGAGACGGAGTGGGCCGCCTACCACCGCCCGGGTGCCCCCGACCTGTACCCGGAGGCATGGCGCGACGAGATCGACGAAATCGCCGAGCTCGTCTACCGGGACGTCAACAACGGCGTGTACGCCGCCGGCTTCGCCGGGTCACAGCACACCTACCAGCAGGCCTACCACCGGCTGTTCGGCCGGCTCGACTGGCTGAGTGAGCGTCTGGCGACCCGCCGGTACCTCGTCGGCGACCACGTCACCGAGGCGGACGTCCGGCTCTTCACGACCCTCGCCCGCTTCGACGCCGTGTACCACGGTCACTTCAAGTGCAACCGCCAGAAGCTCACCGAGATGCCGGTGTTGTGGGCCTACGCCCGGGACCTGTTCCAGACGCCCGGCTTCGGCGACACGATCGACTTCGACCACATCAAGCACCACTACTACGAGGTCCACGCCGGCATCAACCCGACCGGCATCGTGCCCGTCGGACCGGACCTGTCCGGTTGGCTGGCACCCCACGGGCGTGGCGAGCTCGGCGGCGCACCGTTCGGCGACGGCGGCACGCCTCCAGGACCGCCGCCGCCCGGTGAGGCCGTCCCCGCGGAGCACTCCCCCGTTCTCCGGGAGAATCCCCTCACCCGGTAGGCGAGCGCAACCGCGGACCACCGGTCGGTAGCATGGGTGGTATGGCGAAGGAGAAGGCGACGATTACGGTCGATCGAGCGAAGCTCGCCGAGGCGCGCGCTGTGCTCGGAGTCTCCTCGGCCTCCGCCGCCATCGACGTGGCGCTGTCCCAGTTGCTGCGCCGCCATCGAGTCCTCCGGGACGCCCGTGCCTACATCGAGACACCCCCGACCGCCGAGGAATCGGCCCTCGGCCTCACGTCGCCTGGCTGGGATTCCCTCGCCGACGACACCGACTGGGACGGGGAATGGCCGGAGAACGCCTGAGCGAGCCGGCGGTCCGGCGAGGTGAGATCTGGCTGGCAGAGCTCGACAAGCGGCGGCCTGTCGTCGTTCTCACACGGGACCCATTGGGACGGCTACTGCACTCCGTGATCGTCGGTCCGGTCACCTCGACCGTCCGCGGCCTCAGCACCGAGGTCGACCTCACCGAGGCGGACGGCGTCCGCACGCGCTGCGTGGTGAATCTCGACAACCTGCAACTCGTGTCCCGAGCACGGCTCGTTCGGCGGGTCGGCCGAGCGACCCCCG
>JAJZJY010000379.1 GCA_021809885.1 Actinomycetes bacterium | reverse complement strand
CACTGCTCGAGCGGGCCTGCGAGGGGACATGGAGCCGCTGGAGGTCGGCTTACCAGCAGCGCTCGCAGCGGTGCTCGAGGCCACCTGGGGTGACATGAGGGGCCAGCACCATGCGCCTGGCGTCTCCCGGTGGTGCAGGCCGTTAGGGTGGCGCCATGATGACTACGACACGGTGTCGTTGCCAGGCGATCTGGACCCAGTTCCCTGCGGACGGGACGAGCGCCTGCGTCGAGCGAGCGCCTGCCTCTCCGGGCGACAGCCAGGCCGTCTCGGAGAGGTGCATGTGAGCTCGAGGGGCGGATCGAACCGGCCGGGACGAGCTGCGGCACGCTCCACCCGATCGAACGCGGAGGGCGGGTCGAAGCCTACGGGGCGCTACACAGCGCCGAAGCAGCGCCCCCCGGCACCCGCGCGGGCGGCGGTGACTGATCAGCCCGTCCCGCCGTCGGCGCCACCACCAACCCGTCCCTCGGCCTCGCCGTCGACCAACGAACCGCGAGCCAACCCGGGCGGGGCTGGCGCGCCGGGGCGGCTCGATATCTTGCTGGATCGCTTGGCACCGGAGCTTCTTGGCGTGACCTACTGGTTTCGCCCAAGCCCGGGCGCCACGTCGGTCACCGTGCGCTTCTCCGGGCGACGCCTGGAGGTCACAGGTGCGCTGGGCGCCGGAGACCGCTTCGTCCATGACCAGACCGTTGAGGGGATCGTGCCTGGTAGCGGACCGGTGGCGGTGACGGCCCGGGTGCACGATGTGAACCCAGGGGACTGGGCTGTCGCCGCGAAACTTCTCCCCGACCATGGCCACCGACTCCGAGGGGGCGAGGGTGGCGCCACGCTCGAGGTTCGCCGGGCGGGCTGGTCGTGGCGCCGCTGGCGGCTGCTGAGCGGTGTCGACACTCCGGTCAAGACCTGCCTGGCTCCCTATGTCCGGGTACCGGGGCTGCTGGTGGGGAGCTGGGCGTTGCTCGCCACTCTGGGTGTCGCCGCCGCTCTCGTGGTCCAACTGGCGGTGATCTCGGCGGCCCGCGCCCGGCTGCATGGGGTCCTGGCCATCTCGGTGCCGGCCGTGGCAGGGGGGGTCGTCGGGGCCAAGGCGTGGTTCATGGTGCTGCACCGCCGCGACTGCCGCCGGGAAGGGTGGTGCATCCAGGGGCTCGTCGTAGGGGTCAGCCTGGTCGCTGCCGCTCTGCTCGCTGTCACCGGTAGTTCCGTCAGGGTGTTCCTCGATGTGACCGCACCGGCGTTGATGTTCGGGCTGGCGGTCGGGCGCGTCGGCTGCTTCTTCACTGGCTGTTGTGCGGGGCGGCCCACCGCGTCGCGGTGGGGGGTGTGGTCCTCCAACCGTGACCTGGGCGTCCGGCGAGTCCCGACGCAGCTGTTGGAGTCAGGGCTCGCCGCCGTCGTCGGGGCCGGGTCGCTAGTCGGGGTGCTCGAGGTCGGGGCCGGCCGCGGCGGGGTGTTCCTGTCCGCGCTAGGCGGCTACACCTTGGTCCGCCAGGCGTTGCTCCGCCTCAGAGAGGAGCGCCGCAAGTCGGTCCTCGCCGGACCGATCACCGCGGCGGTCGCCGCGGTGACGCTGGCCGCCGGGATCGTGCTGGCCGCGACGAGCTGATGACGTTGAAGCTCGCTGGCGAGCCCCGCCGTCCGGGCCACCGGCCCGTTCAGGGGCGCTGGGCCGAGGAGGGTAGCGAGCTGTCGGGGGTTGACCGGGGGCCCCGGGTTGACCGGAGGCCCGGTGTTGGCCAGGACTGCGGTGACGACCAGGATCACCGCCACCACCCCAGCCTCGACCGGCACCGCCTGGGCCAAGGCGGAAGTCTGCCGGCGCCCGATGCCTCTCCGGCGGCTCCATGCCGCCAAGCCAAGGGCCAGGGCGATCAGCCCGGTCTTGACCAGGACCAGCTGGCCATACGCACTCGAGTAGAGCGACGACCACGACGGCAGCGCTACCAGCCCCGAGAGTGCGCCGGCGCCGGCCAGCACGATGACCAGCGGCAACGCCAGTCGGGCATAACGACCGGCCATCCCCAACAGCCGGCCCCGGTCGCCCCGTGATCGTTACAGTACCAACGCCGACCAGCAGGTAGCCCAGCGATCCGACGACCGTGGGAACCTCGCCGCGAACGACGCGGCGGCGGCCAGTACCGCCGCGATGCCGGTGAGCAGCCCGGCGTGGGACAGGCCGGCGGGCTGGCCGGCGACGTCGCCGATGAACACGACAACCGCGCCCGCGGTGGCGGCGAGCAAGCCGGCCCGGACCCCCACCGAGCAGGCGGTCCACAACCAGCCTGGTGACCGCTCCGCCGGCGGCCTGAGACAGGCCGACCAGGAACAGCACCGTGGCCGCCACCCGCACCGGGTCCGGTGACGCCCCCGCCTGGTGGGTGACTGGGAGGACGCCCGGGACCGCTCCGGCGGCGAAGGCGAACTCGCCGAACGCCGCGTGGCCGTCCTCGGCGGAAGGTCCTGCTGGTGGTAACGACACCACGGAGATCCCGGTCGGTGACGCTCCGAACCGCACCCGGACCGTGTTGGTGTCACCCGCCTGCTCGACCGTCGCCGGCCAGGCGGACCGTCACCGTCGTCGCCGAGGTCACCACCGGTTCGCTGAAGCTCAGGTGAGATCGTCGACGACGCCCAGGCCAGCCGGGCCCCCGTGCAGGGTCGCTGCCCACAAGGGGCGCGCGCGCTGAGGCCACCCCCGCCCCGACCGCTATCCGCCGCCGCCGGCCTGGCCGGCGCCCGTTCGACCCGGTGTGGCCGCTGCTACCCGGACCGCTCGACGACCCTCCCTTGGAGCCCGCAGCGGCTCCACCCGGCGATACCCGTGCGCCGTGGCCCTAATGACAGCGTGCCCGTAGGCGACCAGCAGGCCGTTGCCGGCGGCGGCCACGCGCCGCGCAACCTTCAGTGGGCACCGCTCAGCTTGCCGCGCCGCATGGCGTGAGGGTCACCGCACCGACGGTCCTCTGGTGGCGTTGCGCAAGCGGGCCGCCATCCGGGCGGGTCACTTCGAGGCGGAGTGAACGAGCCTGTAGATGCCGGCACTCAGGGCGCCAGGGCTCAGCTCTCCGACGTGTCGTTCGATCATCCGGCCATTCGGGGCCACGAACACCGTGGTCGGCAAGCCGAAGAGGCCATAGGTGATGGCGGCGGTGCCGTGGGGGTCGTAGACCGAGGGGTAGGTCACGCCCGTCTGGCGCAAGAAGGACAGGGCGGCACCCCGGGTGTCGTTGGTGTCCACGCCCAAGAAGGCGACCCGCCCGTGGATGCGGCGGTAGGCGGCCTCGAGCACGGGCATCTCCTTACGACACGGGACGCACCACGAGGCCCAAAAGTTCACCAGCACCGGCCGCCCCCGCAGCTGGGCGAGAGTGAGGACTTGGGAGGGATTGGCCAGATCGGGTAGTGAGATGGGCGGCGCAAGTCCGCCTCCGTAGGTGGTCAGCCTCGCGGCGCCATTCCCCGAGCTCGTCGTGACCCGGCGGACCAGACTGGGGTCGGTAACCATGGCCACGGCGGTGGCGATCAGCACGATGGCGATCAAGGCCGCCCACCAACGCGGCCACCAGCGCCGCCGCCGACCCCGCGGGCCCTCCTGGTTGTCGAGCGAAGCACCGCCGGTACCGACGTCGGTGCCGACACCCGGGCCGCTCCGAGTTGCCTCCACGGCGACCAACGTACTACACCTTATCGTAGGAGTACGCACCACAACGGCGCCGGGCACGCCCCGCCGCCTACCGCCGAGCAGCGAGACAAGGAGACGGCATGACCCTGCAACTGGGTGACACTGCGCCCGATTTCACCGCCGAGACCACCGACGGGGAGGTGCGCTTCCACCAGTGGCTGGGCGACCAGTGGGGGGTGCTTTTCTCCCATCCCAAAGATTTCACCCCGGTGTGCACGACCGAGCTGGGCGAGACGGCTCGTCTGAAAGAGCACTTCGCCAGGCGCAACACCAAGGTCATCGGGCTGAGCGTCGACCCGGTGGAGAGCCACCGCCGCTGGGAGGCCGACATCGAAGAGACCCAGGGCCAGGCGGTCAACTTCCCGGTCATCGCCGACCCCGACCACACAGTGGCCAACCTATACGGGATGATCCACCCCAACGCCTCTGACACCACCACGGTTCGCTCGGTCTATGTGATCGACCCGAGCAAGAAGGTCCGGCTCACCATCACCTACCCGGCCAGCACGGGACGCAACTTCAACGAGATCCTCCGGGTCCTCGACTCGTTGCAGCTCACCGACACCTACTCGGTGTCCACCCCGGTGAACTGGACCGACGGCGACGACGTGATCATCTCCCCGGCCATCCCCGACGACGAGGCCCGGGAGCGCTTCCCCAAGGGGTTCACCACCTTGAAGCCCTACCTGCGTGTCACCCCCCAACCCAACCGGTAGGCACGTGCGACGGGTCGCCTCACCGCTCCCCGGGGCCAACGGCATCCCTACACGGCCTGAAACGCGAGGGGCCCCTCGGGTGGCGCCGGAGCTGTGGTTGCTACCTTCGCGGTCACCACAGGCGGGCATGCCCGCTGGTCCTCGCTCGCAGATTCGTCATGGCGCTGGGCCGACCCGCATCGCAGCGCGTGACGTTCCTGTCCTCTCCGGGCGCGGCCGGCGCGCCTGGAGCGGATCGTGGTGGGAGCGTCGGTGAACGCCGCTGTCGGCCACAGCGCGGTGGTGCTCGGGCTGGTCGCGGCGCTCGTCGGGATGGCGACGCTCGGGTGGGGCCTGGCTCGGGGGAGCCCAAGCTGGCTGCGCAACGGGCAGAGCTACCCGTGGCTGGTACTTCTGGCCGCCGCGCTGGCCGCGGGAGCGATGGAGCACGCCCTTGTCACCCGGGACTTCTCCCTCGCCTACGTGGCCCAAAACGACGGGCTCGGCACGCCGCTGCTGTTCCGCATCACTGGGATGTGGTCGGCCCTGCAGGGCTCGTTGTTGCTGTGGACGCTGATCCTGGCCGGCTATTTGGTCGTGGTGGCCTGGCACTTCCGGCGGCGGGCGACCGACCCGCTGGTGGCGTGGGCCACCCTCGTGGGCCTCGCGGTCGCCGCCTTCTTCTTCGGTCTCATGCTGCTACGAGCGGCCGACCCGTTCCGGGCGGTGGCCGGGCCGGTGCCGACCAACGGCCCCGGGCCGAACCCGCTGCTCCAGAACAACCCGCTCGTCGCCTTCCACCCGCCGATGCTCTACTTGGGCTT
>JAJZJY010000378.1 GCA_021809885.1 Actinomycetes bacterium | reverse complement strand
TCGGCACCATCCAGCCGCTCGAAGAGGTCGCGAGCATCACCCGCCGCTCGGCGCCCTCCGCCGTGCTGCACACCGACGCGGTGCAGGCGATGCCCTGGCTCGACGTGGTGCAGGCGGCTGCGGCGGTCGACCTCGTGAGCGTGAGCGCCCACAAGTTCGGCGGTCCCCAGGGCGTGGGAGCCCTGCTCGTACGGGGCGCCACCCCGCTCGCTGCGGTGGTCGAGGGCGGCGGCCAGGAGCGCGAGCGCCGCGGGGGCACCCACAACGTCGCCGGGCTGGCGGGCATGGCAGCAGCGGCGCTCGCCCAGGACGGCCGCCGGCAGGCGGAGATCGCCGGTGTGCGATCCCGCAGGGATCGCCTCGTCGCCGGCATCCTCGACGCGGTCGACGGCGCCTTCACCACCGTCCCGGCCGGTACGGCAACGGCGGCCGGCTTCGCCCACTTCTGCATCGCCGGGGTGGAGAGCGAAGCGCTGCTGGTCCTGCTCGACGACGCCGGCGTGTGCGCGTCCGCAGGGTCGGCCTGCGCATCGGGCGCGCTCCACGCCAGCCACGTGCTC
This sequence comes from Actinomycetes bacterium, assembly GCA_021809885.1. GTDB lineage: Bacteria > Actinomycetota > Acidimicrobiia > Acidimicrobiales > Palsa-688 > JAKAQB01. The sequence goes on along the minus strand of JAJZJY010000378.1, from coordinate 4,668 downwards.
ATCGCGATGGGGGTCCCGGAGGAGGATGCCCTCGGAAGCCTTCGCCTGACGCTCGGGCCGACGACGACCGACGAGGACGTCGAGGCGGTCCTCGACGCGCTTCCCGCCGCCGTGGCCAAGCTGCGAGCCTCGTGATGCGGGTGCTCGTCGCGATGTCAGGCGGGGTCGACTCGTCCGTCGCCGCCCTGCTCCTGGCAGAGGCCGGCCACGACGTCGTCGGTGCCACCATGAAGCTGTGGGCGGGGCCGTCGACGTCGGGCTGCTGCAGTGTCGCCGACGTAGAGGACGCCCGGGCCGTCGCGGACCGTCTCGGCCTGGTGCACCACGTGTTCAACTTCTCCTCCACCTTCGAGGCGGCGGTCGTCGAGCCGTACGTCGCCGAGCACGCGGCCGGGCGCACCCCCAACCCCTGCGTCGCCTGCAACCGCCACGTCAAGTTCGGCCGCTTCGTGCGGCGGGCGGAGCAACTCGGCTTCGACGCGGTTGCGACCGGCCACCACGCCCGCGTCGTGGCGCCCGTGAGGTCAGGCGGCCATTGGCGTCTCGCCCGGGGGGCGGATCGCGCCAAGGACCAGTCCTACGTGTTGCACATGCTGGGGCAGGCCGAGCTGTCCCGGCTCCTGCTCCCGGTCGGCGAGCTGACCAAGGAGGAGGTCCGTGCCCGGGCGGCCGGCGCCGGGCTGCGGACCGCAGCGAAGCCCGACAGCCAGGACGTCTGCTTCCTGGGTGGCCCAGGCGGCCGGGCGGGGTTCCTCGGCACCCGGATCGCCCTGCACCCCGGCACCGTGGTCGACCGGGCCGGGTCGACCGTCGGGCGGGTGGATGCCGTCGAGCTCGTCACCGTCGGCCAGCGGCGCGGGCTCGGCAACCCCGGTGGCCTCCTGCCCCCGGGGCAGCGCCGGTATGCGGTGGACGTGGACGTGGCCGGGGCCGTCGTCACCCTGGGCGGTCCTGGCGAGCTCCTTGCGGCCGGCGTCCACATCGACGACGCCGGGTGGGTGGTTTCGCCGCCGGCGGCCGGGGAGGGCGTGGGCGTGCAGTGCAGTGCGCACGGCGTCCCCGTGCCCGGCCGGTGGGAGCCCGCCGGACCCGCCGCCCGGCGGGGGCGCGTCGTCTGGGACCGGCCGGCTCGGCGCGTCGCCGCCGGCCAGAGCGTGGTGCTCTACCGCCATGACGAGGTCCTCGGCGGCGGGACGGCCACCGGGTTGGCTGTCACAGCTGCTGAGTAGCGTCGAGCGCCATGGCGTCGTCCTCCGGCCCCAACCCGCCCGGGGAGGCCAGGCCGCGGGCCGAGCAACTTCGCGGCCTGATCCAGTACCACTCCGAGCGGTACTACCTGGACGAGCCGGAGATCAGCGACGCCGAGTTCGACGCTCTCGTCGACGAGCTCACGGCCCTGGAGGCGGCATTCCCGGAGCTGGCCACATCCGGGTCCCCGACACAGCGAGTCGGCTTCGGTGCCGGCGTGTCGGCGACGTTCGCCGAGGTCCGCCACCGCCTACCGATGATGTCGCTGGACAAGACGACCAGCTACGAGGATCTGCTGGCGTGGGGGAAGCGCATGGACCGCTACATCAGCGGCCGGGTCGACTACACCTGCGAGCTCAAGATCGACGGGTTGGCGATGAGCCTGCTGTACGAGGGTGGTCGCCTCACCCGGGCCGCGACCCGGGGGGACGGTGTCGTCGGCGAGGACGTCACCGCCAACGTCGCCACCATCACGGCTGTGCCGGCCCGCCTCTCCGGGACCCCGCCCGAGGCCGTCGAGATCCGTGGCGAGATCTACATGGCGATATCGGCGTTCAACGCACTCAACGAGCGTCAGGCGGAGGCAGGGGCCCGCATGTTCATCAACCCCCGCAACGCCGCCGCCGGCTCACTCCGGCAGAAGGACCCGGCGGTGACCGCCTCGAGGGAGCTGTCGTTCTGGGCGTACCAGATCGGCGACATGGTGGGCGGGCCGCCATTCCAGCGCCACAGCCAGACCCTCGACTGGCTGCGGGCAGCAGGCATGCCCGTCAACCCCGACATCCGCCTCGTCGACAGCCTCGAGGAGGTGGACGCTTACTGCAAGCACTGGGAAGCGTGCCGCCACAGCCTCGACTACGAGATCGACGGCGCCGTGGTGAAGGTCGATGACCTGGGCCAGCGCCGTGAGCTCGGTGCCACCTCCAAGGCGCCACGGTGGGCGATCGCCTACAAGTTCCCGCCCGAGGAGCGGACCACCCTGCTGCGGTCCATCATGGTGTCGATCGGCCGGACGGGCAAGGCCACGCCGTTCGCGATCCTCGAGCCGGTCGTCGTCGGCGGGGCGCGGGTGTCGATGGCGACGCTGCACAACGAGGACCAGGTGCGCGCCAAGGACGTTAGGCCGGGTGACTCCGTCGTCGTCCGCCGGGCTGGCGACGTGATCCCAGAGGTGCTCGGCCCCGTGATCGCGCGGCGCCCGGAGGGCCTTGCGGCCTGGGCCTTCCCGAGCGGCTGCCCGGTCTGCGGCGAGCCGCTGGTCCGGCTCGAGGGGGAGAGCGACACCTTCTGCGTGAACGTCGACTGCCCCGGTCAGCGGGTCCAGCGCATCGCTCACTTCGCATCCCGAGGCGCCATGGACATCGAGCACCTCGGGGAGCGGACCGTGCAGCAGTTCGTGGAGGCCGGCCTGCTCCACGACGTCGCCGACATCTACGACCTGGACCTCGGTCGAGTCCGCGGCTTCGAGGGCTGGGGCGAGGTGTCGATCGCCAACCTGGAGGCGGCGATCGGGGCCTCCAAGTCGCGGCCTCTCGCGAACCTCCTCGCCGGGCTCTCGATCCGTCATGTCGGCTCGACGGGGAGCCAGCTGCTGGCCCGCTCGTTCGGCCACCTCGACCGGATCCTCGGGGCATCGGCGGAGGAGATGGCCGCCGTGGCGGGCGTCGGACCGGTCATCGCCGCCAGCGTGCACGGGTTCTTCGCCCTCGAGCGCAACCGGGCCGTCGTCGAGCGCCTCCGGGCCTCGGGCCTCAACTTCCAAGGGCCGGGCGAGCCTGGAGTGCCGCAGGTGCTCGCCGGCGCGTCGGTCGTCGTGACCGGGACGCTCCAGGCTTGGTCGCGGGAGGGCGCGGAGGATGCCATCAAGGCGCGGGGAGGCAAGGCGCCTGGCAGCGTCTCGAAGCGGACGACCGCCGTCGTTGCCGGCTCCGATCCCGGCGCGGCCAAGCTGGGCAAGGCGTCGGAGCTGGGCATCCCCGTGCTCGACGAGGACGCATTCGGCCGCCTGTTGGAGACGGGCTGCATCCCGGGTGACCAAGCCGGCGAGGGGGCCGCGGACCGGCGGGGCGACGGGGACGTTGACCGGCCCGGTGACGCCGCCGGCGCATGAGGAGACCCCCATTCCCCACTTCCGCGGGCCTTGTAAGTAGCGTCTCGCCATCGGGTCCCCGCGCATCGCCGACTCGGTGGGGCGTGTCCTCGGAGACCGCTACCGCCTCTCCCGCCCGCTCGGCACAGGCGCGAGCGCGCACGTCTACGTTGCCGAGGACGTCGTGCTGCGCCGCCGCGTGGCTGTCAAGGTGCTCCACCCGGGGCTCGCCGGCGACGAGGCATTCCTTCGGAGGTTCCGAGCCGAGGCCCGTGTGGTGGCTGCCCTCCGCCACCCGCACATCCTGCGGATCTACGACTGGGGCGAGGAGGACGAGAGCCCCTATCTCGTCACCGAGTTGCTGGAGGGCGGCAGCCTGCGAAGCCTGCTCGACCAGGGCAGCCTGCTCACCGCCGCCCAGGCCGCCCAGGTCGGTGCGCAGGCCGCATCGGCGCTCGACCATGCTCACCGGCGAGGGCTCGTCCACCGCGACATCAAGCCGGCCAACCTCCTCTTCGACGACGAAGGCAGGGTCAGCGTCGCCGACTTCGGCCTCGCCAGGGCCCTCGCCGAGGCCACGTGGACGGAGCCTGCAGGCGCCATCGTCGGGACCGCCCGCTATGCCGCCCCCGAGCAGGTGCAGGGGAGGATCCTGGACGACCGGGCGGACGTGTACGCCCTCGCCCTCGTGCTGGCGGAGGCTACGACAGGCGTGGTCCCCTTCGCCACGGATACGACCCTCGGCACGTTGATGGCTCGCATCGGCCGCGAGCTCGAGTTGCCTGCCAGCCTCGGTGCCCTCGGGAGGGCGCTCACGAGCGCCGCCGCCCCCGAGCCCGCCGAGCGTCCCGATTCGGCCCGTCTCGCCGCCGACCTGCGCCGGGTCGGAGAGGCACTGCCGGCGCCGGCACCGCTGCCACTCGCCTCCCCGCTGCTCGACGGAAGGCTCGAAGTCGACCCGGACCCGACGTCCATTGCCGGTCGCAGCGCCGGAGGCCCTGCCGGCCGCGCCACTCGCCGGGCGGGGCCGGGATCCGTGCTGATGGACCCGGTGGCGGGTCCCGTTGAGGGCGCTACCGCCGGCGATGGGCCTCGACCGTTGGGCTCCGCTGCGATCGGCGGGAATGTGATCGGCGGGAATGTGATCGACGTCGATGCGATCGACGGCAACGTGATCGACGGCAACGTGATCGACGGCAACGTGGTCGACGGCAACGTGATCGACGGCAACGTGATCGACGTCGGTGCGGTGGACGTGGCCGTCGCCGCCGTCGGGCCTGCCGCCAGCCTCGTACCCGCCGGTCTCGCGCCCACCGCAGCGGCACCCGCCG
>JAJZJY010000377.1 GCA_021809885.1 Actinomycetes bacterium | reverse complement strand
CCGACACGGCAGGTTCTCCTCGAATCGGCGTTCAGGCCAATCGCACCAACCCGGGCCCGTCACGCAAGAGCAGCGCTGCGCTCCTGCATCCCATCAAGATCAACGGTCTCCTTCGCCACTACGCAGTACCGTGTTCGGCGCCGACAAGGAGGATCGACTGCGCCTCGACGTTGCTCGCTGAGCAGGCCCGCATCGGTGGGCATCATTTGGTGCCGTCGGGCGGCGTCGCCAGGCGGAGTGGAGCACCTGATCAGGCATCCACCACTCGTGCTGCGTCCCGTCGCAGCCAAGGGGCCTTCCAACGCCGGCTGCAGGTGCGATAGTGCCTGGAAGGAAATTAGCTCAGTGGCAGGAGTTCGACGTCGTACTGGGGGAAGCGCCTGTCGATGCTGATAAGGGTTAGGTCGTTGGTACGGGCCTGGGCGATCAGCATGCGGTCGAACGGGTCGGAGTGATACGGGGGCAGGGCCCCAGCAGCGACTGCGTGAGCGACGGTGATCGGCAGCGTCTCGAAGTCGTCGGTCGCCAGTGCCTCTACGAAATCGTCCGGTGCGTCCAGTCGCCCCGCTGCCTTCTTGATGGCGATCTCCCACACGGACGCGGCGGAGATGGTCACTTCGCTTTCGGGTGAAGCGATTGCTTCTCGGGCGGCCGCCGGTAGCAATGGATCGTCTGACAGCCACCACAGCAGGATGTGCGTGTCGAGCAGAAGGCTCACGGGCGCTCACCGCGAAAGGCGGCGGCGACTTCCTCCGGGAGTCGATCGAAGTCCTCGTCCATGCGGACCCGCCCCGCCCATTGGCCGGGACGGCGTGGCGATCGTGCGCGGGGTGGAACGATCCGGGCCACGACATGGCCAGAGCGGGCGATCTCTACTTCGTCTGTCTCGCCGGACTCGACGGCGGCTACAAGTTTCGACAGGTTGGTCTTGGCGTCGTGCATATTGACCCGCATACCGACAGAGGCTAGCTAAGCTAGCTAGGCTCTGTCAACAGCAGTCGACGGTGATGTTCAGCGCCGTGCACGCCGGGGCAAGTCGAGTGGATCCCAGCGCGCAGATGCGGTCGACGAGGTGTGCCCTTGGTACGACACGCAGGTTGTCGAAACTGGCGGCGCAGTCGGTAGGCCACCCGTCCTCCGGCCCGAGCGGGACGTCCGTTGGGGGTGCGGCAAGCACGCCGTTGAGCACCGGGATGGCCGCTGACCTGGTCATGACCAGGAAGGGCCGGCGCCACAAGGTTCGATCTCGCCCCACCACACCTCTCCACGACGGGGCTCGCTCACGATGGCTCCTCGGCGATGGCATCTCGGAGCGAGGCGATGGCAGGCGACCAGAGGCTCGGTCGGTCTGCCGGCGGTGCTCGAGGGCAGTGATGGCTTCGACCCCGGCTCGCACGGCAGCTGCCCGGCTCTCGTAGACGCCAGCTGCGACGAGCGCGTTGAGCTCGGCCAGAAGTTCCTCGCTGAGTCGGACCGCGATCTGGCTCGTTGCCACTCTGCGAGCATACCAGAATGGTATTGGTTCTGGGATGCGGGCGAGGCCTTTTCGAGATCCTCGTGCCCGAATCGATTCGCCGCTGGGCGCCGGCATCCGTGGTTGCACCATCCGCCAGCTTGCAGCGAGACTCGGTTCGATGACCAGGTATAGGCGTGTCCAGCGGGCGGTGATGGGGCAGTTCGCACAGCCCAACGGGCGGGGGGACCTGGCGGTGGGCCGGGCCATGGCTCGCTTCGAGGGCGCTGTCCGATCCAAGGGAGGCGACGCCCACCGATTGGCGACCATCGCCACCGCTGCATGAGGGCGGGCCCCGACCCAGGGACGACGGAGCGGTGGTGGCGTGGAGTCATCGCCGTCCCGGCGGGCCGGCGGGCAAAGTGGGTGTTGGTCCTCGGCTGGCTGGCGGTCCTGGCGCTTGCCGGGCCTTTCGCCGGGAAGCTGGCCGGCGTGGAGAGCAACAACGCCGTCGCCTACCTGCCGGCCTCCGCGCAGTCGACCAAGGTCAACAACGCGCTCGCCCACTTCCCCGGCGGCCAGGAGACGCCCGGCGTGGTGGTCTACGTCGCCAGCGGCAAGTTGACGGCGGCGGACCGGTCGCTGGTCGCGGCCCAGCGCGCCGAGGCGGCGCGGCGGGTGCCCGACTTCAAGCCGGCCGCGATCGTCCGGTCAAGGGACGGTCGGGCGCTGGAGTACGGCTTCGAGGTGACGCAGCCTGACGCCGCCAAGCTCGCCAATGATGTCGCCGCGCTGCGGCGGATCGCGGTGGGTGGGCCGGGCCTGAAGGCGTACACGACCGGCGCGGCCGGGCTGCTCGCCGACTCGATGAGCGCTTTCAGGGGCATCGACGGGATCCTGCTGGTAGTCACCGGGATCGTGGTGATCGTGCTGCTGCTGCTCATCTACCGCAGCCCAACCCTCTGGGTGGTGCCGGTGGTGAGCGTGGTGGGGGCGATCAGCCTGTCGGACTGGGCGGTCTACCAGCTGGCCCGCCACGCCGGGCTGGTGGTGAGCGGGCAGAGCGGCGGCATCCTGACGGTGCTCGTCTTCGGCGCCGGCACTGACTACGCGCTGCTGCTCACTGCCCGCTATCGAGAGGAGTTGCGCCGCTACGAGGACCGTCACGACGCGATGCGCGCCGCGCTCGGCCGCGCTGCGCCGGCGATCATCGCGTCGGGCGCGACGGTCATCCTTGGCCTGCTGTGCCTGCTGGCAGCCAAGCTCAACAGCGAGAGCGGGCTCGGGCCGATCGGCGCCATCGCCATCGGCTCAGCCCTGCTGGCGCAGCTCACGTTCCTGCCCGCGTTGCTGGTCGTGCTCGGTCGGCGGCTGTTCTGGCCGGCCCGGCCGACCTACGGCGCCGGCGCGGACCAGGAGGCCGGGCTGTGGGCTCGCGTCGCCCGGCGCGTCGCGCGCCGTCCCCGCCCCGTCTGGGTCGGCTCCACCCTCTTGCTGGTCGTGCTGGCCCTCGGCCTGTCGGGCCTGCACCTCGGGCTGGATCAGACCCAGGTGTTCGTCAAGGCTCCCCAGTCGGTGACCGGCCAGAAGCTCTACTCGCAGCACTTCCCCGCAGGCGGCGGGCAACCGGTCATCGTGATCGCCGACACCGCCAAGACCAGCCAGGTGCTCGCCGCCGTCAAGGGGGTGCCCGGGGTGAGCCAGGCCTTTCCGGTGGCGACGGCGCGCGGCCAGGCGGAGACCGTCGCCGTCCTCGGTGTCGGGCCCGGCAGCCCGGCGGCGTTCGACGCCATTCGCACCATGCGCTCCCGCTTGGCCGCGATCCCAGGATCCGGTGCCATGGTCGGCGGTGAGACCGCGATAATGCTCGACACCAACACCGCCGCGGCGGCCGACCGCTACGTGGTGATGCCCCTCGTGCTGGTGGTCGTGATGATCGTCCTCGGCCTGCTGCTGCGAGCGGTCGTTGCGCCGGTGCTGCTCGCCGCCACGGTGGTGTTGTCGTTCGCGGCGGCGACGGGCGTGAGCGCGGTCGTCTTCGACGCTGTCGGCTTCGCAGGCGTGGACCAGACGATCCCGCTCCTGGCGTTCATCTTCCTCGTCGCCCTGGGTGTCGACTACAACATCTTCCTGGTCAGCCGCATCCGGGAGGAGGCCCTGCATCGCGGCACGCGCGAAGGCGCTGTCGCCGGGGTGCGGGTCACCGGAGGGGTCATCACCTCCGCCGGCGTCGTGCTCGCTGCGACTTTCTCAGCACTCGCCGTCCTGCCCCTCGTCGCGCTGGTGGAGATCGGCTTCATCGTCGCCTTCGGCGTCCTGCTCGACACCCTGCTGGTGCGCTCGGTCCTGGTGCCAGCGCTCATCTGCGACATCGGCCCCCCGGTGTGGTGGCCCAACCGGCTGGCCCGCCAGGACGGGACGGCGCCGACCTGACTCCGTGTGGATCCACGTGCGATACGCATGTACGTTCGCCACGGCCAGCAGAGTCGGGCGTCCCCAGGGTTCCTCTTGCGCTTGCCTACAGTTGCCCGAGACAGGGCTCTGCACCCTCGTCGACACCAGGATCCGGGCTCGGGTTCAATGCCGGGGATGCCATCGCCACTCGCCGGGTGTCCAACTGGGCTGTATCGCGGGCGAGTCGAGGGCCCGAGAGTGGATCGTGTGAGGCCCGCGTCGAGGTCAGGGCGATTCCCGGGGGATGTCTAGCCGTGGATTACGAGGCCGTCAGCGCCGACGGCCTTCAGCATGTCGAGCACACTGTCGTCACCGCCGAGGCCCTCTACGTTGCCCACGGTGAGAAGCCCGCCGTCGACGTGTTCGTCAAGGCTGGCGGTGGCGCCTTCGATGGGCCCACGGACGGCCCATACGCCCAGCGTCTCGTGATCGGCTGGGACAGCACGACGCTGACCTGGTCATGACACTGGGCGCCGGCCGGGATGACCGCGACGGAGAAGTCCCGAGCCCTGGTTCGTCCCCTCGAAAGCTGACCGCAACCAGATCAGCTTGCGAGACTAGACTCGGCAAAGGCGGTCATTGACGCGCTGCCGTCTCCCCGTAACGCTCGCGGGCGGACTGGCGGGAGACGCCGAGGACGAGCCCAATCTCACCCCAGTTCCGGCCGTTGGCGCGAGCCGCGGCCACGGCTTCCTCCACTTCGCGCTGCTTGTCAGCCAGCTCGCGGAGCGTCAACCCGATGCGGCGCAGGTCGGCAGGGTTCTGGGCAGGGGTACTTGCGGGGTCCAACGAGTCGAGCCACGCCTCAGCGTTGGTGGCAGCTCGCTCCAGCTCTTCACGTGTACGTGGCATCAGGATCACCTTCCTCACAGGTAGTGGTAGAACTTTGCTCGAAGGGGCATGGCGTGGATCGCAACCGGGGCTTCGTCGGGATCGAGGACGACGATCTCGAGCAGTCGACCGGTCGTGTCGGCTCCGATCACCAGGATCCGGTCGTCGCCTGCCCACGGTGCGGAACGGCACTTGGACAGTGGCTTGGATGTACTCGTCGTTGACGCCGTGTCGTCGAGCCCGGTCGGCGATCTCCACCCGGACAGGTCATCCTGTCGGCCGTCAACCTCGGGCCGATCTGCCCGGACAGCGATCGGCGACTGCGACGCCTACCTGGGGGAACTCGCCGAGGCGCGGCTGGCGTAGCAGGAGTTCTCTCGAGCGCAGGAGAGGGTGTCCTCAACGTCGCTTCTTTGTTCGGTGGGCCTCGTCGAGGACGCGTTCTTTGGAGTGTCTACAACGAGAGGTTCAGGCTGTGGTCGGCGCGGTGTCCATCCA
>JAJZJY010000376.1 GCA_021809885.1 Actinomycetes bacterium | reverse complement strand
CTGCCCTCGACGCCCTCGTCCGGCTCTTCAACGGTGACCCCTGGATGCCCCCAGCTCCCGAGGCCGCCGCGTAACGAGGTGAATGGTTACTGTCTTTCTTGGTCCTCGAATACACCGGGACCGACCCGACGCGTCCGGTTCCACTCGTAATGGAGTTCCTGACTCGCTGCGCGCAGACAGCGAGAGGCGCCGCCGAGCGAGTCGTAGTTGCAGAGGGCATAGAAACGTCGGACTTCCCCGAGGATGGTGCGCAACCAGATGAGATCGCCGGTTTCGTCTACCAGCTGTCAAAACCGCCAGCGTGGGCAATCCAAGAGTCTGCCGGCACCTACCGTGACCAAATACACGAGCTCGTTACGACGATTCGCTGGGGCAAGTACCTGGCGATAGGAGGCGCGGAATTTCGCGACCGGGTGGAGCGCTGGATCCATGGTACTGAGGCGCCGCCGCTCCTACTCGTGCCTGATCTCGTATTCGAGCAGGCCCTGCTCGTAGGCGAAGCGAAAGGACTTTGGATGAGCGGAACCCACCACCGTTCGCGTGCCAAAGCCGACACAAAGAACATAACCGGAATCAACCTCCACGAAAGTCTTTCGCCGCTGGAAGACGGCTCGTTTGCGATGACTTCTGGCCGGGCAGCCCTGGCAGACGGCGCCGGCCGCGTGGCCTTCACGGGACTTGTTGGGACCACTCCTCGTCGCTCCGTGGCGTGGAACAGGCCTTCGAGGAGTTTCATCGAGTACGTCACGGGAGCCCTTGAGCTGCTACATCTCATCGCCGAAACAGTGGCGACGGGCGTCGAGACCTCTGCGCTTCCGCAACTCGCCGCCAGCGTATCGACGCTGGCCGGGATCACTTCCGCGTACGACGTGTTGGTGCCAGGTCCGGATGACGTCGCCACCCAGCCGGGCGCGACAGACGAGCAAGTTGCGGCTGCCTGGGCGCTCGATGGGTCTGTGATCGAAGTCGTCGGCCTGGACAACGGCCCGGGGTGTACTTTGGTATTGGGCACGCACGGGAGTGAAGTTGGGCGGGTTGCAGTCCATGTGCACGGGTCTGGTCGCCGAGTCGAATTCGGCTTCGCTACAGCTCGAACCCCCTCGGAGCCGAATGAGTTCACCGTACTTCGAGAGGCCTTGGACTTGCTTAGCGATCTGACGATCTACTATCAATCAGGCCACGTCATTCGACAGCACCGGGCGTATCTTAGCGAAGTACCCAGCGCGCCGTTTCGCAACTGGCGCTTTGCCGACTTCACAGGGTTCGACGTCTCGATGGAGAAACCAGGTAACGCCTCGAGTGAGGCTGTCATACATGGTGAATGCGGCGAGCCCGGCGACGTCTCGCTCTTCGGCTGGGTTGCCAAGACCTACACCGTTGGCCACCTGCTCTGCGACGACGGGCCCGGAGAGATCGCCGACTTCATACACTTGGCCCCGGACCAGACGCTTTCCCTGATTCACGTGAAAGCGGCGCACAGCGCTTCACCGCATCGACAGTTAGCCGCCGGGCCATACGAAGTAGTGGCTAGCCAGGCAACGAAGAACCTGCTCTATCTCGACCCACATCGCCTTTCAGATAGGCTATTGCCCACCGTTGATTGCGGTCGTGCTGCGTGGCACGATGGCGCCCGATGCGCCGATCGCCAACCTTTTCTGGAGGCGCTCGCCGCCCGCAGCCCTCGCTCAACAACCAAGGTAGTGATCGTTCAGCCTCATGTGACCGAGGCCCGGTACCTAGCGGCAGCCGCAGATGCTGGCGCCCACGGTTACCGCTTGAAGCTACTGGACATGCTGCTAAATGGGGCATCCGCTACAGTCAGCCAAGGAGCCGGCGCGGTGTTGGAGGTAGTCGGCGCGAAATAGCTCAAGGTGCGCTTCTGGGGCGCCGTGGCCGTCGTCGCCTCCGCTGTACCGCACATGGACCAAGAGCGCCTCGATCGCCCTCAGTGCAGGGACCGTAGGTCAGTGACCCGTTCCGGCTGTCGCCTAGCCGCCACCGGGGCCGGGGCTGCAGAAGGCCTGTTACGCGGGCTGGCAGCCGAGCTCGCCCCGGTGCGGGTCAACGCGATTCGGCCGGAGCAGTCCGCACCCCGCTATGAGACAGGATCCCCGAGCCACGGCGCGAGGTGGCCTTCGCCGGCCTTGAAGACCGAACGCTCATTTTATTCATATAAGGCCTCAATCCATCCAAGGTCCGCTACGTCAAAATCGGCTGGATCGAAGGTGTCCCGATCTTCTGGCAGTTCCAGCGGTCCAACGGCGTCGTCGATGAACGTGATTCCGAGGCTCTTGAGCCGTTGAAAGAACGGGCTGGAACTTAGACTTCCCGGGTCCGCCCAGTCGCGGACGTATGCTTCGTAGGTTTCGGAGAACGCTTCAGATGCTAGCTGCTTCGAGTGGCCGAGGCACCGGGCCCGACGTGCAACCAAGCCCAGTCAGATGCATATACGCCACGAGCGATAACGGGTCCTCCATAGAAGAGACCGCCGCCGATGCTTCCGCAGTTAGCACGCCGCCCGAGACCAAAAGCGCCCACAAGCCGCACGTGACCTGCACGTGACCTCGTATGAATGCTCCACGTTCGCAGCGTCCGCGACAAGTTCATTAAGGTAGGTCCAAAGCGGCCCCCGATCTACTGTAACTCAGAGCGCTCAAGCCGGTTCATGATCGACATGAGAGCAAACCTAATCGAGGGCGGGGAAAACCGAAGAGTAGCTAGAGCGGCTTCGACAAGTAGCGTCTCCCCGCGCTTGGAGGGGCGGAACGAGTCAGCTACCCTGAGAGCGTAATTGACCACCGGATCACCAGGAAAGTCCTTTGCGAGCCTGAATACCTCATTGATGTAGGCCCGAACGTGCACCGTCCTCAGTGCGTCATTCGGGGGAGCTAGGAAGGTCAAGCGGGACTTCCACGGTGCCTCGATCAGAAATTGCGCTTCGTCAATGACTGTCTTGCTGGCGTTCAAGGCCAGCTCGAAATGCGCAAGTTCTGCCTGGAGAACGTCAAGTATCGTTTCGGCGTCTGAACGGGTAGGCAAGAAAGCTTCGTAGTCATCTATTGACCGGAAGATGTCTACGGCCGGTATCTCCTGTGCTTGCAGGCGCTCGTCCACGGCACACAATACTATCTCGGCTGCGGCCAGAGACGACTCAGGCCCGACGGGTAACCCCACGGTCTGTCCGTCTTGCGCTTCCCGGAGCAAGCGATCAAGCGAGGCGCCTGGAAAAGCCGGGTTGCCAATATTGGCTTTCGCGTCAGGCTTAGTTCGGAGAGCCCAACTCAAGGAGTGAGTGTAAATTGATCCGTAACACTGAGCGATATCGGTGCGCAGGCGGAAGCGCGCTCGTGTGGCCGCCGTGAGGCGGCGGGCTTCGCGTACCCGGAACGAGGTGCCGTCACTAATCCCGTTGTCGCCGGTGCTCAGTCGAGGGCGACTTACGGATATTGTACTCTTGTCCCAGTGGGCGCGGAGGCTAACCCAATGGTCGGCAATCTCATCGACGATCCGCAGGTAGGAATAGGGGTTTGGCACGGCCATCCGTCTGCGGAGCCCGTTCCACCGCGCTGCGCTGAACCGGAGTGGCTCAGTCCAAGATCTTCCGCCACCCGATCGGAGAGTTAGAGCTCGATCGACGCTCGGCGCTGCTGCCGCAAACGACTTCGAGCTGAAAAGTGGAGGCAGCTGGGCCGAGAGGTAGCCGTGTAGAAGCATCTGCATCCTCACGATGTCCTCGACCGCCACGCTTGCAGTCTCGCGCATGGGGCCGGTAGCGAGGATCAGTTGTACTGGCAGTGCTCAAGGGCACCGGCCCGCCAAGGAGACGGTCGAGTCGAGCGATGCAGCAGGCACTGCACTAGCCCGTCAAGTCTCCTCGGGGCGCGATGGTGACGACGTATGGCCTGGGCCGCGAGGTCGAGTCGGAGACGCAGTGCAGAATGACGCGACCGAGGACGCCGGCGATGCCTCCTGCTCGAAACATATCCGGCGGTCTGCCTCCCCGCCGGCTGCCGCGCCGACAGCGGGGGTTTCTTGCCGAGCGGGTGCGGACCGTTCAGGTCTCCGCCGGGCGCCAGGCGACGTTCATAGCGGTGGGTGCGGCGGCGTCCCCGCGTTGAGGAGAGCGTCGAGCTCGTCGGCGACGTCGATGTCGTCGAGCATGGTGGCGTGCGAGTAGTGGCGCAGGGTGGTGGCCGGGTCTCGGTGACCGAGACGGGCCTGGGCCTTCAGCAGCTCGCCTTGGTCGACGAGGTGGGTGGCGACACCATGGCGGAGACGGTGCAACGCCGGGTCGGCGACGCCAGCCGCGCGGCCGAGGCGACGGAACTTGTGGGTCAGGGCGTCGGCGGTCAGGTACGTGGCCCGGGTCGGTGACGGGGCGAAGAGCCAGTCCGCATCAGGTGCAGCGCCGAGGCGCTCCCACGTCGAGAAGTGTCGGTTCACCAGCGTCGTCGTTGTCGCGCCGAGGGTGAGCCGACGTGCTCGGGCGGATTTTGTCGAACCCAGCACCCCGTGCGACAGGCCGCGCTCGATGCTCAGCACCCGCCCGTCGAGATCAGATCAGAGTGACGGAGCACGGCCAGCTCGCCTCGCCGGGCGCCCGAGTCGGCGGCCAGGCGGGCAAGCAGGTGGTCCTGGTCGGCGATGAACGCGAGCCTGCGGAGCGTCCCCGATCCCGGGTCCGCCGCCAGGGCGGCCGTCGTCTGGGCTGCGTTGCTCTCGGCCTGGGCGAGGATCTGGCGGACCTCACCGAGGCTGTGGTGGCGCCGGGGTGTCGGCCGGGGCGGCCCGCGCATCCCCGCCAGCGGGTTCGCTCGCATGATCCCCTCGGCGACCGCCCACGACAGCGCGGAGCGAAGCACCAGCCACCGCCCCGAGATCGTCGGCACCGACCGGCCCTCGGCCTGCCACCGGCAGATCGCGCCGATCACATCACCAGGGGTGAGCAGCACCAGGCGCCGCCTGGCGAGAGGATCGGCCACCAGGGTCCGCACCACATGCTGGTGGGAGACGACCGTGGCCCGCTTCCACAGGTGCGGAGCGGCGAACCACCGCTCCAGCAGGTCGGCCACGATGAGCCGGGCGGCCTCCCCGGTGAAGACCAGGCGGCTCACGCCGACCTCGGCGACCAGCTCGCGCCGGCGCCGCTCGGCCTCGTCGGCGTCCCCCCGGACCGTAAAGGACCTTTGCACGCGGCGGCTCCGGACCGGGTCGACGCCGACCACCCCCCGGACCTCCCACACCCCC
>JAJZJY010000375.1 GCA_021809885.1 Actinomycetes bacterium | reverse complement strand
CCGACGAGCTCGGCGGTCGACACCGAGAACAGCCGCTCGCCGCCCTCTTCGTGGGCGGGGTAGGTGCGCAGGATCCTGGGCCACGTCGGCCAAGGGTCCTCCTCGCTGCGGACGGTCGGCGGCTCGGGGAGGATCTCGAGCTGGTGGACCGAGCGGGCTCCCTGGCGGTGCGCCGTCCCGAGGCAGTCGGCCCCCGTGTCACCGCCGCCGATGATCACCACCGTCTTCCCGGCCGCGTCGATGGGCGGGTGCTTCAACGAGCCCTCGGTCGCCTGGTTGGCCCCGGTCAGGTACGCCATCGCCTGGTGGACACCGTGCAGCGCCCTTCCGGGGACCTGAAGGTCCCGTGGCACCGTGGCGCCGGTGGCGAGCAGGACGGCATCGAACCCCGAGCGCAGCGCAGCCACGTCGACGGTCTCGTTGCCGCCCGCCACCGAGAACGGGGTGTCGGCCCCGCCGGTGCCGACCGTGACGCCGCAGCGCAGCTCGACCCCTTCGGCCACGAGCTGGCCGAGGCGGCGATTGATCACGCGCTTTTCCAACTTGAACTCGGGAATGCCGTAGCGCAGCAACCCGCCGGGCCGCGGCGCCCGCTCAAAGACCACGACCGAGTGTCCGGCTCGGGCTAGCTGCTGGGCGGCGGCCAGCCCGGCGGGCCCCGAGCCCACGACCGCGACCCGGCGGCCGGTGCGCCGACGTGGGCGGATCGGTCCGAGCCAGCCTTCGGCCCAGGCCCGCTCGACGATCTCGTACTCGATCTGCTTGATGGTGACCGGCTCGGCGTTGATCCCCAGCACGCAGGACGCCTCGCAAGGTGCCGGGCACAGCCGCCCGGTGAAGTCGGGGAAGTTGTTGGTGGCGTGCAGCCGCTCGCTCGCCTCGGCCCAGTGGTCTCGGTACACGAGGTCGTTCCACTCGGGGATGAGGTTCCCGAGCGGGCAGCCGTCGTGGCAGAAGGGGACGCCGCAGTCCATGCAGCGAGCCGCCTGGCGACGAGCGGCCTCCGCTGGGAACGGCTCGTAGACCTCGCGCCAGTCGCGGACCCTGACCGGGACCGGCCGGTGGCGCGGGAGCTCCCGCTCGTACTTCAAGAACCCTCGGGGGTCACCCATGGTGCGCCGACCTCACAGGCGCAGGCACCCTGTGAGGCCAACCAGCCACACGGCGAGGCCGGTCACAGGGAGCCTGCGTCGCGGGGCGACCGACCGGGCGCGCCCTCTGGCGACCCTGGCCGGCGGCGTGTCGTGGCGGCCAGCTCCGTGCGAACTTGGCGGGCGGCTGCGACCATGTTGGCGAGCGCTTCGGTGACCTCGGCGTAGTCGCGGGTCTTGAGCCCGCAGTCGGGGTTCACCCACAGGCGCTCTGCCCCGACGATCTCCAAAGCCCGGCGCAGGAGGGCGGCGATGTCGGCTTCGGCGGGCACCTGCGGCGAGTGCACGTCGTAGACGCCGGGCCCGATGCCGCCCTGGTAGCTGGTGTCGCCGAGTGCGGAGAGGAGCGTCATGGCCGAGCGCGCCGCCTCGAAAGAGGCGACGTCGACGTCGAGCTCCGCGAGCACGTCGACGACGTCGACCAGCTCCGCGTAGCACATGTGGGTGTGCACCTGGGTGGCCGACAAGGCGGCCGAGCTGGCGAGACGAAAGGCACGGGTCGCCCACGCCAAGTACTCCGTGCGCCCGCCGCCGCGCAGCGGCAGCGCCTCGCGCAGGGCGGGCTCGTCGATCTGGACGACGGCGATACCGCTGCATTGCAGGTCGGCCACCTCCTCAGCGAGGGCCAGGCCGAGCTGGACGGCCGCGTCGCCGGCAGGGAGGTCGTCTCGGACGAAGGACCACGACAGCATGGTGATCGGGCCGGTGAGCATGGCCTTCACGGGTCTCGTCGTCCGGGCGGCCGCGTAGGCGGTCCAGGTGGCGGTGAGCGGCTCGGGGCGGGCCACGTCACCGAAGAGGATCGGCGGGCGTACACAGCGAGAGCCGTAGGACTGGACCCAGCCGGCCTCGGGCAGCACGAAGCCGCTGAGCGAGGCAGCGAAGTAGCGGACCATGTCGTCACGTTCGGGTTCGCCATGGACGAGCACGTCGAGACCGATCTCCTCTTGGAGGGCGATCACCCGGTCGATCTCCGATTCGAGCGCCTGGCGGTACTCGTCGTCGGTCGTCTTCCCCTCACGCCACGACGCCCGCACGGCCCGGAGCGCCGCGGTCTGGGGGAACGAGCCGATGGTCGTAGTCGGAAGCGAAGGGAGAGCGAGGCGCGCCGCCTGGGCGGCGGCCCGTTCTGCCGGCGAGCCGGGCCTGCGGGGGTCGGTGGGCGCCTCGGCCATCGCCCGTCGGACCGCGGGGTCGACCACCCGCGCCGAGGCCCGTCGGGCCGCTCGGGCCGCCCGGTTGGCATCGAGCTCGCTGGCGATGCGCTCGCGGCCGTGCTCGGCTCCCTCGGCGAGCACCGTCAACTCGGCGACCTTCTCCTCGGCGAAGGCGAGCCACGGCCGGACCTCGGGGTCGATCCCCGTCTCGGCGCCGAGGCTCACCGGCACGTGCAGCAGGGAGCAGGAGGTGGAGACCACCACCTCGTTGGCGTAGGGGGCGAGCCGCTCGAGCAGCCCGAGGGAGGCGTCGAGGTCGTTCACCCAGACGTTGCGGCCGTCGACGACGCCGGCGAAGAGGACCCGCTCCCCGATGCCGCCTGCTGCGTCGAGGAGGCCAAGGTTCTCGGGTCCCCGGCACAAGTCGAGGCCGATCCCCTCGATCGGCAGGTCCGCCAAGGTGGCCATCGCCTTGCCGACGTGGCCGAAGTAGGTCGAGATGGCGACGTTCGGGCGAGTCGAGGCCTCGCCGAGCCGTCGGTATGCGCCGGCGAAGGCCTCGAGCTCGGCCCGGCTGCGGTCCTCGACCAGGGCAGGCTCGTCGAGGCGGACCCAACGGGCGCCAGCCGCCGACAGCCCCTCGAGCAGCTCGAGGTAGACCTCGACGACCCGGTCGAGGAGCGTGAGCGGGGAGAACCCCGAGGTGCCTGGCGCGCTGCGCAGCAGGAAGGTGAGCGGGCCGACGAGCACCGGGTTCGGCTCGATGCCGAGGGCCGAGGCCTCCTCCAGCTCGCCGAGGGCCTTGGAGGGGTCCGGGGCGAACGCGGTGTCGGGGCCGAGCTCGGGCACGAGCTGGTGGTAGTTGGTGTCGAACCACTTGGTGAGCTCGAGAGGTGCCACCGTCACGCCGGCTACGTCGCCGCCGCGGGCCATGGCGAAGTAGCGCTCCAGGCCGCCATCCACCCCCGGCAGCCCGAAGCGGGCCGGGACGGCGCCCAGTGCGACGGTGGCGTCGAGCACGTGGTCGTAGAGCGAGAAGTCGTTGGAGGGCACGAAGCCGATCCCGGCCGCGGCCAGGGTGCGCCAGTTGTCACGCCGGATGCCGGCCGCCACCTCGAAGAGCTGCTCGGCCCCCGTGCGCCGCGCCCAGTAGTCCTCGAGCGCCCACTTGAGCTGCCGGTGCCGGCCGATGCGCGCCATGCCGTGGACGGCCGTCCTCATGCCCTGTCCCCCGCGCCGAGCTCGGCACTGGCGGCTGAGCGCCGGGAGTCCGACGTTACGGACACAGCATGCGAAGCGGCCGGGCCTTCCGCCGACGGCGCCGGCGCGGCGGCCCCCAAGTGGCCGGCCACGGCCAGTGCGTCGAGCAGGAGATGGAAGTAGACCAGGCCGCCGTACGGCCACCAGCCCTCGGCGAGGGCGACGACCTCGTCGTAGCCGGCGGAAGCCGGCAGCGCGAAGCGTCGCCGCAGGTTGTTGCGGGCGCCGACGTCGTCGCCGGGGAGGACCCCGAGGCGTCCGAGACCCCGCAAGAGCACGTACTCGGCGCTCCAGCGCCCGATCCCCGGCAAGGCCACGAGGGCGGCGGTGGCCGCCTCGTCGTCGGCCTGGGCCAAGGCGTCGAGGTCGAGGGTCCCTGCGGCCACCCGGCGGGCGAGCCCGACAAGGGTCCGGGCCTTCGTCAGGCTGAACCCGAGGCGGCGCAGGTGGGACGGTTCGGCTGCGGCGAGGCGCTCGGCCGTCGGGAACCCGGGCCTGGCGCCCCGCAGCGCGACCTCGGGCCCGTACACGGCGGCCAGGCGGTCGAGGAGGTGGATGCCGACGGTGAGGGAGAGCTGCTGGCAGGCGACGGCGTTGACGAGCGCCTCGAAGACGCTGGCAAAGCGCGGTGGGCGCACGCCCCTGAAGCGCTTGGCGAGCCCGGCGAGACGATCGTCGGCGGCGACCAGTTCGTGAAAGCCGACGAGGTCGATCTCGAGGCCGAGCATCTGCTCGAGAGTGCGACGCACCTCGGCGCGGCCAGCCTCGCTCGGGGCCTCCCCGCGGCGGCGCAGCTCGACCGCGAGGCGCACTCGCCCCGGCCCTCCGTCGGGTTGTTGGCGGACGGCGACCAAGAGTGGCGTCCCTTCGGCCAGGAGCGTCCTCGTGTAGGTCGTGCCGTCCCAGGCGTCGATGGTGTTGTGCGGCCGGCGCCGCAACGCCCAGACGGTGAGGTCCAGGCGGAACGGCGGGCGGACCTCGATCGTGAAGCGGGCGGTCCCCACCGGCTACCTACTCCTCCCGCCGTCGCCCGTGAGCACCTCGGCGAGCACCGCGGCTTCCGAGTGCTCGACGTCGCGGGTGGCGGTCAGGAGCACGAGGCGACCGCCGCGACGGGCGAGCGCGCGCAATCGCTCGACGGCGGACGCGCCGGGGTTGTGGTCCAGTTCGGCGCGGTAGCGGCGGGCGAACTCACCGAACCGCTCGGGGTCGTGCCCGTACCAGCGGCGCAGATCGGCGCTCGGTGCCACGTCTTTCGCCCACTCGTCGAAGTCCACGGCCGCCTTCTGGATCCCTCGAGGCCACAGTCGGTCGACGAGGACCCGATCCTCGCCAGGGCGGCGCCCAGGGTCCTCGTACACCCGGACCACCTCGACACGGACCTTCGCCACGGCAGGGGTCACCGCGCCCGGAAGCCGAGCGCCGCCGCCGCCTCCTCGTCGATCATGGTCGGGTCCCACGGCGGGTCCCACACCACCCGTACCTCGACCTCGACCGCGCCGTCGACGGCGTCGGCGATGGCGGCGCGGGCCATCTCGGGGAGAACCTCGGATGCCGGGCAGCCCGGCGTCGTCATCGTCATTTCCACGACCAAGTTGCCATCGTCGGCCCGGACGTCGTAGACCAGCCCGAGCGACACGACGTCGAGGTACAGCTCCGGGTCGTAGACGCCGCGCAGCGCGT
>JAJZJY010000374.1 GCA_021809885.1 Actinomycetes bacterium | reverse complement strand
AAGATGGCTGAGGCGACGATATCGGCGCGTTTGGCGGCGGTTGTGTCGTTTTACCGCTACCACCATGATGTGCACGGTCGGGGCGGGTTGATCGCCCGGGCGTCGGCGGCACCGGCCCGGCGGGGTCGTTACCGGCCGATGCTGACCCATCTCGAGAGTCGGCGGCGCCGCCCCTCGAGCCCGTTGCGGTTACGCCGCCAGCAGTCGGGTCCACCGCCGCTGCTCAGCCCCGCCCAGGTGGGGGCGATCTTGGATGGTTGCGCCACCTTCGACGCGGTGGCGGGTGTTTGGCGTGGGTCGCTGCGGGACCGGCTGCTCTTCGCCACCTTGGTCGAAACCGGCATGCGCCTCGGTGAAGCGCTGTCGCTGACCCATGCCGACTGGTTGGTGGGCCGAGGCGACACACCGTTTGTGGAGGTGGTGCCCAAGGAGCATCCCCACGGTCAGCGGGTCAAAGGTGCCCGGCACCGCCGGATCTACGTTTCGGACTCGCTGGAACGTCTCTACAGCGACTACCTGTGGTCCCTGGCCGAGGCAGCCGAGGAAGCCGGCCGAACGCTTGAGGATGGCTGGTTCGTGTTCGTGAACCTGGCCCGGGAGCCCCGCTTCGCGCCGATGCGACCCGAGAATGTCTATGCGACGGTGCGCCGCCTGCGCCGAACCCTGGGCGACGCCGTGCCTGAGGACTGGAGCCCGCACTGGGCCCGGCATACCCACGCCACCGCTTTGTTGTTGGCGGGGGTGCCCGAGCATGTGGTGAGCCGGAGACTCGGGCATGCCGATGTGCAGACCACGATGGACATCTACGGATGGGTCACCGAGGACGCCGAGATGCGGGCCGCGGCTGAGTGGCGCCGTTTCGCTGAGGGCTGGCGGACAAGCGGTGACTGAAGACCGACGGGCCAAGCTTGTTGTTGTGCCAAGCGCCTCGTTGTCGTCGGTTGCCGACATGGCGGCCGGGGTCCCCGAGTCGTTCTGGATCCCGGGGGATGTCGTCGATTTCGGCGACGACCCGTGGCGGGCCTTGGCTTACGCCTACTCGTGTCGCCCGGCGGCCCGCGTGAACGTGTCCGCGTTGCCAGAGGCGATGCACCACGAACTGGCCTGGTGGTTGCACTCGCTTCACGTTGGCGGCGAGCGCGTGAACTCCCATGTCCTGGCCAGCTGGGTCAAGATCGCCGACGGAGTGTCGGCCGATCCGGGACGGCCGGCCCGGTCGTTTGTCGATCTGTCGGTGGTCGAGTGGATGGCGGCGGCCCGCACCAGCTTCTACGGCCGTCACGGCCGCTTGCCCGGGGTCACGTTCGAGCAGAACTACCGGGCGACGATCGCCCGCCTGCACGCCGCGGTGGCCCATTGTTACGACACCGGCGAGTGGTGGCGGGCTGACCTTTGGGACCCGCGCCGAGACCCGCGAATCCCGAGACGGGAACACGAGGCGCTGGGCAACGCCCGCCTCAACTTCGAGAGGGTAGCCCAGCCGTGGCTCGCCGACGCGATCAAGTGGTACTTCGCGGTGAGCCTGGAGACCGGGAACCTGGTGTGGTCGTCGTTGCCCTCTGCGTTGACCTATCTGGGCTCCTACCTCTCGGAGTTCTTGGTGGCCTCGGGGATCGACACCCCGGCGCTGGTCGCTGACCCCGAGGTGGGGCTGCGAACGGTTGCGTTGGCATTCCTTGGGGATCTGCGTCAACGCAGATCGCGTCGGGGGCGTCCGTTGACAGCCACCAGTGTGGGGTTGATCCAAAGCGGGGTCAGCTCGTTCTACGCGTTCATGGCCGACCACCGCGTCGAGGCGGCCCGAGCGCTGGGCGAGCCCCGCTGGGCCGAGCTGTCCGACGCCCATGCCCGGCTGTGGCGGGCGGGAGAGTATCTCAGACGTGACCGGCCCCGCACTGGGGGCGACTATATCGACCCCGCCGCGTTGAGCCGCATCGTCGAGCATCTCGACATCCTGGCGTTGGCCAAAGATCAGACCAAGAGCGTCATGGTCGACGGTGTGCCCACCCAGATCGCCGGCATGGGCGATCCGCAAGCCATGCGCGCGTTCCTGCTCGAGGTGTTCACAGGTAGGCGGATCAACGAGATCCTGCTCGCCGACTTCCAGCCGCTGGCGGCCCTGCCTGGCGTGGACCCCGATCAACCTCGAGGCGAGGGGGCGTTCGTGGCCCGGTTCCGTTACCGCCAGACCAAGATCGATGGCGCTCCTGACACGATCCTGGTCGAGCAAGAGGTCGTCAACGTCATCGCCGAGCAGCAAGCCTGGTTGGTCGACCACCTGGCCGCCACCAACCCAGGGACGCCGCCAACACCGCGCTACCTGTTCGTGGCCTGGCAGTCGAACCGTCGCGGCGCTCAGCCTTACAGCTCCAACACCTTGCGGGGCTTGCTCGCCGCGTTGGTCGCCGAGCTACAGATCCGCGACGCTCAGGGGCGCCTCGTCGACTTTCAGCGCACCCATCGGATGCGCCACAGCAAAGCCACCGAGCTTTTGAACTCGGGGGTTCCGTTACACGTGGTGCAGCGCTACATGGGCCATCTCTCCCCGGAGATGACAATGCATTATGCCGCCACCCTGGCCAAAGCACACGAGGCGGAGTTCTTGAGGTTCAAGAAGTTAGGCCGAGACGGCCGCGACGTCGGTCTCGATCCCAGCGACGTCTACGAACTGGTCCAGCTGGGGCGGCACACCGACCGGATCCTACCCAACGGAGCCTGCCTCTTGCCCCCGCTGAAACGCTGCGATCGTGGCAACGCCTGCCTGACGTGTGATCACTTCGCCACCGATGGCCGCTATCTCGACGAACTGGAGACCCAGCTGACCGAGACCGAAGCACTGATCGCCCGACGCCAGGCGCAGCATCTTGGCCGCACCGGCAAGGAGATGGGCGAGGGCAACGTCTGGTTGGACCAACGTCTCGCCGAGCACTGTTCCCTCACTGCGATCGTTGCCGCTCTACGCGCCGACGACCGAGACGGCCACGCGGTGCGAGGAGCTGGAGTGGCTGGCCGGGCCAGCCAGCCGGTCGAGCTCGACGCCGCCCGCCACCGCCACAGAGACCCTCGATGACTGACGACCCCCGCAGTGAAGTGCTACGCCGTTCAGCGTTGGCCAAACACGACGCCGCCACCGGCCGGGCCGAGGCCGGACTACGCAAGCTGATCAAGGCCAACGCCGAGATCAACTTCCGTGCCGTGGCAACCGCCGGTGGAGTGTCGACCGACTTCCTCTACCGGCATGCGGAGTTGCGGGCCCGCATTGAACATCTGCGCTCCCGCCAAAGTATGAAACCTCCGCCCGCGTCGAACACGCTTGAGGCGGCCACCGGTGCGGGCACCAACGTGGTCGCCGCCTTGACGGCCAAGCTTCGTCAGGCCCGCAGCGAGACGGCCGACCTCAAAGCCCAACTGGCGGTGGCCCATGGGCAGCTCCTGGCCTTACGCCGCCAACTCCCCGGCACCGCCATCGATCGATGAGCGAGGATCGATGAGCGAGGTCACGCATCCCACTGTTACAGACATGACGCCAACGGTCCGACCTGCATGTTTGTGCCTTACATCAGCTCAAATACGGATAATTGGGTTTGAAGGGCACGATGTCAGAAGCGGAGTTGCACTTCATCCGGGCCCGCCTGCGCGGCGGTCAGCTCTCCAAGGCCCGCCGCGGCGAGTTGCCCCTACTCTTGCCGGTGGGCCTCGTCTATGACCCCGCGGGCAAGGTCGTGCTGGACCCCGATACCGGTGTCGTCCAAGCCGTGCGCCACCTCTTCGCCACCTTCGCCCGCACCGGCTCGGCCCGGGCCACGGTGCAGGCGTTTCGAGATGAGGGCCTGTCCTTCCCGTCACGAGTCCGCACCGGGCCGCACAAGGGCGAGTTGACCTGGATGCCGTTGCGTCACTGGCGGGTGCTGCGGACGCTGCACAACCCTCGCTACGCGGGAGCGTTCGCCTATGGGCGACTCCACGCCCGAAAGGGCGTCGACGGCAAGATCAGGACCGAGAAGGTGCCCCGCGAGAGCTGGACAGCGCTGATCTTCGACGCCCACCCCGGCTACATCAGCTGGGAACAGTTCGAGCTCAACGCAGAGCTCCTGGCCGCCAACGCCGCCGCCCATGCGCGCCACGGCGACCGCGGTCCGGCCCGTGAAGGACCTGCACTGCTCCAAGGATTGGCGATCTGCGGAAGATGCGGGCGGCGGATGACCGTCGGCTATCACCGCCGGCACGGCATCGAGGTGCCCGACTATCGCTGCATGGGCCAAGCCATCCAGACCGGATCCGCACCGTGTCACACCGTGCCCGGTGCCACCATCGACCCGGCCATCAGCCAGCTCCTGCTCGGCGCTGTCACTCCGGTCGCCCTCGAGGTCGCCCTCAGCGTCGAGTCCGAGCTCGAAGCGCGCGCCGGTGAAGCCGACGCGCTGCGGGCCAGCCACGTCGAGCGGGCCCGTCACCGGGCCGAAGCGGCGCGACGGCGCTATCTGGCGGTCGACCCCGACAACCGGCTGGTGGCCGACAGCCTCGAAGCCGACTGGAACGATGCCCTCCGACAGCTGGCCGAAGCCGAAGAGGACTACGGGCGGGCCACTACAGCGGCCCAAGCGACGCTCACCGAGGAGCACAAGGCACGCGTGCGGACTTTGGCCACCGACTTCCCGCGGCTGTGGTCAGACCCGGCCACGCCCACCCGGGAGCGCAAGCGGATTGCCCGACTGCTCATCGAGGATGTCACCATCGTCAAGGACCATCAGATCCACCTCCACGTCCGCTTCCGTGGTGGAGCGACCACCAGCCTTCAGATCCCCATCCCGCTCAGCGGCGGACAGGCCCGCCAGACCAACCCCGACACCCTCGCTGCCCTCGATTGCCTACTCGATACCCACACCGACGCCCAGGCCGCCGAGGCTCTCAATCGAGGCGGCCACCGCTCGGGCACCGGCCAGTCCTTCACCCCTTCCATCGTGTTACACCTACGCCGTTGTAACGGCCTGCCTAGCCACCTCGAACGACTCCGAGCCCAAGGCCTGCTCACCATTCCCGAGGTCGCCGAACGCCTGAGCGTGAGCACCTCGACCATCAAGGCCTGGAACCGCGCCGGCTTGCTCGTCTCGCATCAGGCCAACGACAAGAACATCCGGCTCTTCGAGCCGACCGCTCCCGGCGACCCGACCCTGGTCAAAGCCATGGGACGCCGGCTCGACCAGCGAGTTCTAACCCAATCATCGACAGGAGGTGCAGTATGAAGCAAACGCCTT
>JAJZJY010000373.1 GCA_021809885.1 Actinomycetes bacterium | reverse complement strand
GTAGCGGGACACGAAGGACTTGTCGATCTTGACGAAGTCGAACTCGAGGTCGGCCAGGTAGGACAGCGACGAGTACCCGGTGCCGAAGTCGTCGACGCCCACCCGGACGCCGAGGGACCGCAGTTCCCTGAGGACGGAGGCTGCGCGGTCGACGTCAGCCATGACTGCGCTCTCTGTCACCTCGAGGTGCACCAGATCGGGCGACACCCCGCTCTGTGCCACGTGGCGCTCCACGGTATCGGTGAAGCGGGGGTGAACGAGCTGGCGGCAGGAGACGTTGATCGACACAGTCGCCCTCAGCCCGGCCCCGGCCCAGGCCGAGCCCTGGCGGCACGCCGTCGACAGGACCCATTCGCCCAGGGGAAGGATGAGCTCCGACGCCTCGGCGTAGCCGATGAACCGGTCGGGACCGAGCAGGCCCTCGACAGGGTGCTGCCAGCGGACGAGCGCCTCCGCCCCGACGACTGCGCCCGTGTCGGCCCGCACGAGTGGTTGGTAGAAGAGGCGCAGCTCGCCCTGCTCGACCGCCTGGCGGAGACCGGACACGACTTGCAGCTGCTCGTCGACCCGCCGCCGCATGGCCTGGTCGAAGCACAAGGAGCGGTGCTTGCCCGCCTGCTTGGCTGCGTACATGGCCGTGTCGGCTCGGGCGAGAAGGTCGTCAGGGATGGTGTCGGGGTCGGCGGTGGTGGCGATCCCGATGCTGGCGGTCAGGTTGATCCTGCGGCCGCCCAGTTCGATCGGGGGGGCAAGGGCGTCGTGGACGCGGCGCGCCACCTCCTCCGCCGCCGGGAGGTCCATGCCCTCGCAGACAACGACGAACTCGTCGCCCCCGAAGCGGGCCACCGTGTCCGCACCGCGAAGCGCTCCCGCGATGCGTTCGGCCACGGCGGCCACGACCAGGTCGCCGGCGGCATGGCCCAGGCTGTCGTTGACGAGCTTGAAGTCGTCGGTGTCGATGGACAACACGGCGACGTCGCCGGGATGCCGCGCGAGTCGTGCGAGGGCAACACGCATCCGGTCGAGCAGCGCCGGCCTGTTGGGCAGGCCGGTCAGCTCGTCCTGGAGGGCGCGCCTTCGCAGCTCGGCCTCCATCCGGCAGCGGCCGACGGCGGCGGCGAGCACGTTCGCCACCGCCTCCAGGAACGACACGTCGTCGGCCGTGAAGGCCTCGGGCGAGGTCGAGTAGGCCGACACCAACCCGTACGGCTCCGGCCCGTCGGCGATGAGCGCCGCCGCACCGCTGTTGAGGCCCTGCCCCTCGGCGTCGGGCAGCCTCCCGGTATCGGGGTGGTCGGCGCGCCATACCACCGACCTCCGGTGGCGGAGGGCGCTCGCTCCGAGCGTCGTCGGCTTGCCATCGATCTCCACCGGGTAGGTGCCGGAGCGCAGCGCCGGCCCGTGCCGGCTGACGACCCGCATGGACGTGCCCTCGATGAAGCGGGACACGGCGCAGTTGCGCACTCCGAGCGCCCCGGCGGCGAGGTCGGTCGCCCGTTGGAACAGGTGCTCCAACGGCTCACCGCGAAGCGCCTCCCCGCTCAGCGTGGTGAGCGCCTCCTGCATGGCTTCGCGCCGGACCCGCACCGTCACGTCCCGGGTCGTGACGACGACACCACGCACCGCTGGGTCGTCGAGGCGGTTCAGTGCCATCGACTCCAGCCACCGCCATTCGCCGTCGTTGCGGCGGAGCCGGTAGGTGAGGGGCTGCTCCTCGGGTCGGGAGCCGTCGATCGTCCGGGCCAGCTCCTCGAAGACGTGGGAATCCTCCGGATGGACGAGACGCAACGGGTGGGTGCCAGCGAGCTGCTCGGGGAGGTAGCCGAGTTGGGCGGTGACAGCAGGGCTGGCGTACAGGTAGCGGCCGTCGGCGGCGTGGACGGTGATGATGTCCCAGGAGTTCGCCACCAGGCTGCGAAACCGCCGTTCGCTGGCGGCGAGCTGCTCTTGCGCCCGCCGTTCCTCGGTGACGTCGCGGAGGTTGACGACGACGGCGCCGATCGCCGGGTCGTCGAGCAGGTTCGTCACGACGGCCTCGACCCGACGCCAGGTGCCGTCGCGGTCCAGGATCCGGAAGTCGTGGGCGGCGACGTGGCCGGGCGCTTCGAGGTGGCCGCTGAAGACTTCGGACGCCCGCTCCCGGTCGTCGGGGTGGAGGAGCTCGTCGGCCGTGCGTCCCTCCACGGCGCCGGGTGCGTAGCCGATGACCCGTGCCGACGCCGGCGAGGCGTACACCAGCCGTCCGTCCGGGTCGAGAAGGAGCGTCAGCTCCGAGGATCGGGCGAGCAGGGCCTGCAGCCGCCGCTCCACACGCCCCCGGGCCTCTTCCGCCTCCGCCGCCTCCCTGATGTCGAGAAGCTGGACGAGCAGGGCGGAGCCCCGCCCGGTCTCGTCCCGCAGCATTGTCGTGGTCTGCAGCGTCTTGACAGCCGTGCCGTCCGGCCTGACGTACCGCTTGCCGATCAGGTCGGCGGCGTCACGTCCGAGCATCCGGCAGAAGGCCGGGTTGACCAACCGGTAACGGCAGTTCGCGTCGACGACCGCCATGCCGACCACGGCATCCTGGAACGCCTGGTCGAGCGCCCAGCGGCCGAGGAGCGCCGCTTCCGGAACCGACCCCCCGGCCGGCGCCACCAGGTCATCACCTCCTGCCACGAAGTGCAGATCGTCCGACGGGTACGCCGGTTGAGCCGGGAGGTTTACCATACCGGTAGTTTCCGGACACACGAGAAGCAGCTACCTTCCGATCCATCCCCAGTCGCCCGTCAGCGCTGCTGGTGCCCGGGCGCACTCAGACCCACGACGATGCAAATGCCGGCCACTACGAACGACGCTGCCATCGTGCAGAACGCGGCCGGGAAGCCGGCGGCCGTGATGATCCACCCGAGGACCGCGGACCACAGGGCCCCGACCCCGTAGGCGATGGCGAAGAAGGCACCGAAGGCCAAGCGGGCTGCTCCAGGACCGACCAGGTCGGAGAACACCGCCTGCAGTAGCGGCGACTCGGCATACGCCAGCACGCCGACCACGATCGCGATCGGAAAGAGGACGGCGAGGCGCCGGCCGGTGAAGCCGAACGCGCACAAGGCCCCGGCAGCGGCGAAGTACGTGACGACGAGTGTCCGGCGGCGGCCCACCCGGTCGGCAACGCTGCCGGCCACCACCGGACCGACGACGCTGGCCGCCATCATTGCAGTGAAGACGGCACCCACCGTCAGCGCCGGCAGGTCGAGGTGGCTGTGGAGGTCCGCCGGCACGTAGGTGCTGAGAGTGCCGAGGCCGCGCCCGCCCGCCGCGATCGTCGCCGCGGCCAGGACGACCGCAACCCCTGGGCGCCGGAGGAGCTCCCTGAGCTTCACCCTCTCGATGCCGGGGTCGGCATCGACCGCCTGGAGGGGTTCGGGTGGCAGTGCCACCCGCACGAGCAGCGCGCCGAGGGCGAGGGCGCCGGCGAGGACGACCAGGGCCCAGCGCCACCCGGCGGCGGCGATGACCGCCGTGGCGATCAGCGGCACCGTGACGGTCCCGATGCTCCCGCCGGCGGAGTGCCAGCTGAGGACGGTCCCGCGGCGGTCGGGGAAGCGGTCGGAGAGGTAGGCGGAGCCGACCGGGTGCTGCGGCCAGCTCACCAAGGCTCCGAGCACCCGGGCGCCGGCGAAGGCCCCGAAGCCGGGGGCGAGGGCGCCGAGGACGGCGGAGGCGGCCAGGCCGGCGTTCTGGGCGCCGAGGACCGACCGGGCCCGAGCCCGGCGCAGCATGCCGGCGGCGCCCTGCAGCAGCCCGCCCGACACGCCGGCGACCGTGAGGACCAAGCCGAGGACGGCGTAGGACACGTGCAGGTCGGCGACGACGAAGGGGTAGATGACGGCCAGCCCGGCGACGTAGAAGTGCTGGATCCCGTGTGCCACGGTCATGACGGCCAGCGCCCGTCTGTCCTCGCGGCGCGCCGCGGTCCGCACCGATCCTCTGGGTTCCCTCGGCACCTGACGGTCGCTACCGCTCGGCCAGCTTGCTGTCACCAACCCGCCGCAACCGGAGGCTATTGGCCACCAAACAATCGACCGCCAGCCGGTCGAGGGACGACGGGTCGGCGGAGGCGCTGAGGAAGGAGCGGATCTCGCCTTGCGCCCGCTCCGGGCAGCGCAGCAGCGCTTCGATCTCCGAGGCGACCAGGCCGGCCAGCTCGTCGTCGGAGGAGGAGGCAGCGGTCACGAGTCCCAGGCGAGCTGCCTCCCTCCCGTCGATGCGGGCGCCGGTGGCCGTCAGGCGGAAGGCATGGCTGCGCGGCATCACCGTAGGCAGCCAGGCCAGCACCACGGTCGGAGCGAGGTCGGCCTCGACTTCGGGGAACCAGAAGCGGGCGGTGGGCGCAGCGAAGGAGAGATCGCAGAGCGCTGCGAGCCCGACTCCGTAGCCGGCAGCGTCGCCGCCGACCTCTGCCACCGTCAGCAGGCGACCGTCGCGCAGGGCCCGGTTGAGCGCAACAAGGGTCTCGGCCTCTACCCGCAAGCCGCCTTCGTTGCCGGCGCAGCGGTCCCGCCCGAGGCAGAAGACGGGCGGTGCGGCACGCAGGTGCAGGACCCGGGTGCCCGCCGGCGGGTCTGACAGCAGGTCCGTGAGGGTGCCGCACATCTGCATCGACACGAGGTTCTCGTCGCCGCGGTCGATGGTGGCAACCACGACCGGTCCGTCGATCTCCAGACGCAGGCCCTCGACCCCTTCCAGTGCCATCAGTTGAGCCTCTCCTCCCGCCGGCCGAACCAGTCGACGCCCGAAGGCGCCGTCCGCACCGTGACGGCCCGCACCTCGGTGAACTCCCGGTACGACTCCCATCCGCCCTCGCGTCCGGTGCCGCTGTCCCGGACGCCTCCCCACGGCGACGCCGGGTCCAGGCGGTGGTGGTCATTGACCCAGACGATGCCCTGCGAGAGTGCAGCCGCAACCCGGTGAGCGCGCGCCACGTCCCGTGTCCAGATCGCCGAGCCGAGCCCAAACGGGGAGTCGTTCGCCATGGCGACGGCCTCGGCCTCGTTGTCGAAGGGGATCACGACCTGCACCGGGCCGAAGAGCTCTTGGCGGGCCACCGGCATGCGATTGGTCACGCCGGTGAGGACCGTCGGCTCGACGAAGTATCCCTCCGGCGCGCTGGCAGGCCGGGCGGCGCGACCGCCAGCGGCAACGCTCGCCCCGTCGGCGACGGCGCCGGCCACGGCAGCAAGGATCCGATCGCGCGCCGCCGCCGAGATGACGGGGCCGACATCGGTGAGCTCGTCGCCAGGAGA
>JAJZJY010000006.1 GCA_021809885.1 Actinomycetes bacterium | reverse complement strand
GGTGCCTGCTGGTGGCCACGGGGCGGTACTCGGTGGACGAGCTCTGCCGTGCTGGCGCCGACGCCGTGCTGGCGGACCTCACCGATACCGAGCGGGTGGTGGAGATCCTGACGGCTGGTCTCTGAGGTCGCCCTCGTCCGGGTGGCGAGCACGGTGATGCAGCGGGGGGAAAGAGATGGGGCGTGACCCCAGGTTGTTGTCGCTTCCGGTCGGGGCGAGCGCGAGGGATGCGAAGCGTCCCTGCGCTAGTGCCGGGTGGGGTCACGGGCGCCGGCGGTGGCGTCGGCGCAGCTGCCTGGCCGGGTACCGGTGTGAACGGGCTGGTCGGAGCAGTGGTCGGGGAAGGAGCCCGAAAGGAGGTGCATGACACTGCCAGATGATCTAGGATAATGGTTACAAGCGATGAAGGGGACGCGCCCGATGAAGGAGACGCGGTGACGACCGAGATCCAGCCTGCAGCCGAACTGGTCGCGCTCGTCGGCGACTTCGCCCGTCGGGAGATCGCTCCCCTGGTGGCCGAGTACGACCGGGCCGAGCACATCCCGAGGAACCTCCTCGACCGCATGGCGGACCTCGGCTTCTTCGGCGGGGTCGTGCCGGTGGAGGACGGTGGTCTCGGGCTCGACCACGTGACCTTCGCCTCGCTGGTCGAGGAGGTGAGCAAGGTCTGCCAGATCATGGGGACGCTGGTATCGATGCCATCGGGCCTCGTCGGTGCCGGTATCGCCCGGTACGGGACGCCGGAGCAGAAGGAGCGCTGGCTCCGCCCGCTGGCGCAAGGTCGCATCTTCGGTGGCTCGGCGGTCACCGAACCGCAGTCCGGCAGCGACGTGGCGGGCATGCAGACCACGTATCGCCGCGAAGGCAGCGGTTTCGTCATCAACGGGACCAAGGCGTGGATCTCCAACCTCGACATCGCCGAGTTCTTCCTTTCGTTCGCGACGGTGGACCGGTCGCTGCGCCATCGAGGGGTATCCGCCTTCATCATTCCCCGTGACACGCCGGGCCTCGGTCTGCATCCGTACAAGGACAAGCTCGGCTTCCGCCCGATCTGCACGGGCGAGATCGTGCTCGACAATGTGCGACTCGGTCCGGACAGCCTCGTCGGCGACGAGGGGCATGGGTTCGAGGTGGCGATGACGGCGGTGGAGCGGGGCCGGCTCGGCGTGGCCGCCCGCTCTGTCGGGCTGGCGCAGGCCTGTATGGACGAAGCCATTGCCTATGCCCGCGAGCGCCGGGCGTTCGGGCATCCGATCGCCGAGTTCCAGATCGTTCAGTCCAAGATCACCGACATGACGGTGGGGGTCCACACGGCTCGCCTGCTCGTGGAGGACGCGGCCCGGGCCCTGGACCGGGGTGACCGAGGCCGGCGCCTGACGAGCATGGCAAAGATGTACGCGAGCGACGTCGCGTTCCGGTCAGCGGCCGACGCCCTGCAGATTCATGGCGCCTATGGCGTGTCGCCCGAATTCCCAGTCGGGCGACTGTTCCGAGACGCCAAAGTGCTCCAGATCGTGGAGGGCAGCAACGACCTGCACCGCGCCATCATCGGCGAGATGGCGGTCGGCATCCGGTCAGACTCGTGACGACCGCCGGCATTCAGGGGATCGGCACGTATGTACCTCCCGGGCGACTGCCCGTTTCGGAGCTTCGCCGGCACTGGCCGGGTGTTGCCGGTCCCGGCGGTGTCACAAGCGTCTCGGTCGCCGGGTTCGACGAGGACGTCGTCACGATGGGCGTCGAAGCATCCGACGCGGTGATGGCCGTCACCGGCATCGAAGCCGGCGACATCGACCTGCTGCTGATGGCAACGTGCTCATCGCCCTACGCTGAGCACTCGGCCGCGGCCGAGGTGGCGCGGGCGCTCGGCCTCGCCCCCACCGCCGGGCTGGTCGACCTGGCTGGTTCAGTGCTCGGCGGGGTGCAAGCTGTGATCGCGGCCGCCGACGCGGTGCGTGCCGGTCGCGTCGGGCGGGCGCTCGTGGTGGTGTCCGATTGCCGCCGGGGGAGGCCCGGTACCGCCGTCGAGGCCCTCGGTGCCGGCTCCGTCGCGCTCGTCGTATCGCGGGACGCTCCGGCCGTGATTGGCGCCACCTCGTCGTGGCGCCACGGAGTCCCAACCCGTTGGCGCCCCGACGGCGCCAACGCGCTCCACCACTACGACGACACCCGGTACGAGTTGCTCGGCCTGGTGGTCCCCGCAGTGTCGGCGGCGCTTGACGCCCTGGATCCCCGCCCTGCCTTCACTGCTGTAGGTCCGCTCGACCCGAGATCTCGGTCGACGGTGCACCGGGCGGTCGGGCTCGACGGCGATGGAAGCGCTGCAGAGATGGCGGTGATCGGCGACCTCGGGAGTGCGGGTCCGCTGTTCGCGCTGGCGGGCCACCTCTCCTCCGGTTCCGGCGAGACCGGTGCATGCGTCGCCGTCGAGCCCGGTTCGGGCGCTGCGGCCTTCGCGGTGCACGCCACGGTGGCAGTCCCCGCGGTGGATCGACGACCGGCTTCGGCGAACATCGACTACATCGAGTACTTGCAGCGTGCAGGCGTGCTCGAGGGCCCGGTCCCACCTGCGCCCATCGTCCCTCATGCTGCCTCGCCCGGCGCGGCGCGCGACGACGCTGGCGGTTCCCTCGCCGGCAGCAGGTGCGTTGCCTGCGGTTCGCTCCACGTGCCTCCCCGTCGGGTGTGTGCTGACTGCGGAGGATTGGATCTCGCTCTCGAACGGGCACCACGTGAAGGACGCGTCGTCACCTTCAACGTCCAGCATGTGGTGGCGGTCCACCCCGAACCAGCACCCGTCGCCGTCGGTGTCGTCCGACTGGAGGGTGAAGGCGGTGAACGCGGCGGACAGGTGTCGGCGATGTTCTGCGACTCCGACCTGGGGGCTCTCGTCGTGGGTGCACCGGTGGAGCTCGTCTATCGCCGGCTTGGAACGGAGGACGGCTTGGTGAAGTACGGATGGAAAGCACGGGCGGTCGTCGTTGCAGGGACCCGGCCACCGGCAGCGGCCGGTATGGGGGCCGGGCGATGATCGGGCCGGGTGTCTCCATCGTCGCTGCAGGTATGGTCCGGTTCGGAGAGCGCTTCGATGCCGGCTACGAGGATCTCGCCGTGGGTGCATGGCGAGCAGCACTCGCGTCGGGCGGGGACCGGCTCGACGGGGAGCGAGTGGAAGCCGCATGGCTGTCGACGGCGCTCGGTGGGCTTATCCGGCGTGAGGCGGTGACCGGTGCCAGCTTGGCTGACCCACTTCGTTTCTACCCCCGCCCCGTGACACGGATCGAGAACGCATGCGCTGGAGGCAGCGACGCGGTGCGCAACGCCGCCTTCGCGGTAGCCAGCGGCGTGTACGACGTGGTGCTGGTCCTCGGTGTGGAGAAGATGCGGGACGTGCCTACACGCGCGAGCCTCATCGCACAGCGCGGGACTATGAGCCACCTGTGGTGGCATCCGCGGGGAGCGACCTCGCCCTACCTGTTCGCCCAGCATGCCACCGTGATGATGGACGAAGGCCTGATCACCCGGGAGGACATGGCGCTGGTCTCAGTCAAGAACCACGACCATGGTGCGCTCAACCCCAATGCGTTCATGCGGAAGCCGGTGACCGTCGAGCAGGTGCTGGCGTCGGCTCCGGTCTGCGAGCCCCTGTCGGTCCTCGACTGCTGCCCAACCACCGACGGTGCAGCCGCGGTAGTCCTGTGCCGGAGCGACCTGGCTCAGCAGTTCACCGACGCCCCTGTCGAGCTGGTGGCCACCGGTCTCGCCACTGACACCATGTACTCCCACACTAAGCCGGTGTTCGGACGCCAGCCCGCTCCCACCCGTGCGGCCGCCGACGCCTACCGCATGGCAGGTATCGATCCGGGTGACGTCGACGTGGCGGAGCTGCACGACTGCTTCACCGTGGCCGAGCTGCTCGCCTACGAGGATCTGGGATTCTGCGAGCGGGGCAAGGCAGCGGCCTGGCTGCGAGCTGGTAACGCGGCGATAGGTGGTGCGCTGCCGTGCAACCCGAGCGGGGGACTGCTCTCCAAGGGCCATCCGATCGGGGCGACGGGCGTGGCGCAGCTCTGCGAGATCTTCTGGCAGCTGCGCGGCGAGGCCGCTGATCGGCAGGTCGACGGCGCTCGGATCGGGCTGACGCACAACGTCGGCGGCAACGGTCAGGTGTGCTGCGTGAACATCGCCAGGCGGTCGTGACGGCGTCCCCACCGTCGCTCGTCGCCCCGGTCGTGACGGCATTCCCCACGCAGCGAGAGAGACGAGGAGGGCCATGCACGTAGCGGTCATCGGCGCAGGGACCATGGGCTCGGGCATCGCACAGGTGTGTGCGATGGCCGGGCACGAAGTGCGCCTGTGCGACACCGACGCCACCAGGAACGAGGCCGCCGTGCACTCGATGCGGGCGAGCCTCGACCGGTTTGCGGCGAAGGGCCGCCTCGGCGACGAGGAGCCCGTCGACGTGCTCGACCGGGTGAGCCTGCAGACCTCGACCGCTGCCGCCTGCACCGCGGCCGAGGTCGTGATCGAGACGGTAGTGGAGCGCATCGACGTCAAACACGAGGTGTTTCGCGAGGTGGTGGCAGCGGCGCCGGACGGTGCCCTGCTGGGCACGAACACGTCGCAGCTGTCCATCACCCGTATCGGTACGGTGCTCGGTGACGACGCTGGCAGGCTCGTCGGCATGCACTTCTTCAACCCGCCTGTCCTGATGCGGTTGGTTGAGCTGGTCGCCGGCCTGCCGACGACGCCGGCAACGGTGACCCGTGCCGAGGCCTTTGCCCGGAGCCTCGGCAAGGAGACGGTGGTGTGTCGCAAGGACAGTCCCGGCTTCCTCACGTCACGGGTGTCCGCCATCGTGCGGCTGGAATGCCTGCGGATGGTGGAGGAGGGAGTCGGCACGCCGGCGGACATCGACAAGGCGCTGCGGCTCGGCCTGAATTTCCCGATGGGCCCGCTGGAGCTTGGCGATTTCAACGGGCTCGACACCTACCTCCACGCGTTGGAATCACTGGAGCAGGCTCATGGTGACCGGTTCCGTCCCACCGTGACGCTCAGGAACCTGGTGGCCGCCGGCAGGCTCGGCCGCAAGAGCGGTCGCGGCATCTACAGCTACGGATCCGACGGCACCATGATCGAGGGCTCTGGTATGGAGGACGGCGGGGAGGGGCGGTGACCGACCGGACGTGGTTCGCCGACCTCCGGGCCACGTCGGCCCGGGTCGAGAACGGCCTGGCGTGGGTGACGCTCGACCGGCCCGAGGCAGCCAACGCCCGGAACCAGGCGATGCGGGACGAGCTCCGCCGGATCTGGGACCACCTGGCTACGAGCGACGACGTCGGTGCCGTCGTTTTGACCGGTTCGGGTACCCGGTTCTTCTGCGCCGGCATGGACATGAAGGAGGCTGGTACCCCCGAGTCGCCCGCCGATCGCCGCGACCGCCTGCGGGCCAGCCGGGACATCGAGCAGTTGGCGGCCCTGCCGCAACCCACCATCGCCGCCGTCAACGGCTATGCGCTCGGCGGGGGCTTCGAGATGGCCCTCGCCTGCGACCTGCGGATCGTCGCCGAACATGCCGAGGTCGGCCTGCCTGAGCTTGTCCACGGCCTGGTGCCCGGTGGCGGGGGTACCCAGCGGCTTCCGGCACTGGTGGGCCCGGCCCGGGCCGCCGAGATGCTTTACCTGGGGCTGCGCCTGGCCGGTCCCGAGGCGCTTGCTTGGGGGCTCGCCAACCGGTGCGTCCCCGCCGACGAGCTCCTTGCAGCTGCGGCCAAGATGGCCCGGTCCGTGGCCGAACGCCCCCGTCGTGCCGTCCGCTACGCAAAGGAGCTACTGCGCCAGAGCCAGGAGCTCTCCCTGTCGGTCGGCGTCGAGCGGGAACTCGACGCCCTACTCACCCTGCTTGCCGACCGCCAGGCGGGCGGTGCCGGCACCTGACACCGGTCGGCCGGCACCGCTGCGGCCCGCCAGCTGCGTCAGCCGTCGTCCAGGCCCAACAGCGCGCACGCGTTCCCTCCGAGGACAAGCGTCTCCTCGTCGGGGTGCAGGCCGAGCCGGCGGATGGCCGTCACCTCTGTGGCAGGCGACGCCGTGGGCCAGTCGGAAGCGAACAGTACTCGTTCCACGCCGTGGTGGCGGATCCGGTCCCTGACTACTGCCGGATGAAGCTCTGCGAGCGAGGGCGGCCAGGCGGTATCGACCAGCAAGGACAAGCCGGCCAGCGCCTCGTCTGCCTCCTCCAGGCGGTGGTAGCCCCCGAAGTGGCAGGCGACGAGCGCGAGCTGAGGAAAGGCGCGAGCGATGTCGGCGAGCATTGCGGGCGTGCACGACGTGCCGTCGGCACCGCCGCCGTCGCCGACATGGGCGATCACGCAGAACTCACCCTGAAGCGCCTCCAAAGTGTCGTACAGTCCAGGGTCGTCCAGCCGGTAGCCCTGGAACACGGGATGAAGCTTCACGCCGGCAACCCTGTTAGAGCGAAGGTGGTGGAGGTTCTCCTCCGGCGTGGCCCGAGGGTGCACTGATCCGAACGGCACGAACCGATTCCGGTCGAGCGAGCCGATGAACTGGTTCGCGGCGGCGAGCTGGTCGGGCGTGTTGGCCACCGCCAGGCATACCGACCGGTCGATGTGGGCCTCGTCCTGGGCGGCAGCCAGTCCTGCCACGGTGCCGTCCCCGAACAGCGGCATGTCGGGAACGTTGCCGCCCAGTGCTTTCCGGGCTACGGCATCAGGCCAAACATGGCTGTGGAAGTCGACGATCACAGGGTCTCCCTTCAGAGCTTGGCGGCCTCGCCACCGTCGATGACGTAGGTTGCGCCGGTCACGAAGTCGGAGCAGGACGAGGCGAGGAAGCAGGCCAGCGCTCCGATCTCCTCGACAGATCCCATCCGGCCGGCCGGGATCTTGCGGAGCCGGCGAGCCAGCACGTCGGGGGTCTCGAGCACGGCACGCTGTGCGTCGGTGGCAAACGCGCCGGGAGCGATGGCGTTCACCTGCACGTGACGAGATGCCCACTCGCCGGCCAGCGCCTCGGTGAAACGGAGCAGGGCGCCTTTTGAAGCGGAGTAGGCAGCCAGCGTCGGCTTGCCGCGAAGGCCGGAGGTCGACGCCACGTTGATGACCTTGCCGCGCTCCTGTTCCAGGAGCACCGGGCCGGCAGCGCGGGCGAGGGCGACGGGAGCCAGCAGGTTGACGGCGAGCACGTGCTCCCACTGCTCCCCGGACATGTCCGTGAACGGGCTGGCTGGGGCGATGCCGGCGTTGTTCACGACGACGTCGAGGGCGCCGAACGTCGCCAGCGCGACATCCACCAGTCCGGCGACATCGTCTGCCTGGCTCACGTCGCACACCGCCGGTCGCACCGACCCCGGGAAGTCCCCGGCCAGGCGGTCGAGCTGTGCTCGGCCGCGAGCAGCTGCGACGACCTGCATGCCCTCGGCGGCGAAGGCGCGGACGATGGCTTCCCCAAGTCCCCGGCTGGCACCGGTAACGATGGCGACGCGGTCCTGGAGGTGCAGGTCCATG
The DNA here is from genome assembly GCA_021809885.1 of Actinomycetes bacterium. Lineage (GTDB taxonomy): Bacteria > Actinomycetota > Acidimicrobiia > Acidimicrobiales > Palsa-688 > JAKAQB01. The sequence continues at coordinate 20,196 of JAJZJY010000006.1, read as the reverse complement.
TCAGCCCACCTCCGTCGCGAGCTGGCGGGCGATGCCGAGACTGATGACCTCTGAAGCGCCTTCGTAGATCCGCATGGCGCGCGCCTGGCGGAAGCAGCGCTCGATCCGCGAGTCGCTGATAAGCCCCCAGCGTCCCATCACCTGAACGCAGCGGTCGACGACCCGGCAGCATGCCTCGGTTGCCGCCAGCTTTGCGAGGGAGGAGTGCTCGAGGTGCTGGCGCGGGTCGTCGCGTGCGAGCTGCGCTGCCTCGTAGGTGAGGAGCCGGGTTGCTGCCACGTCGGCCCAGGAGTCGGCGAGCAGTCCGGCGACCGGTCCGAGCCGTACCAGGGGCCGGCCGAACTGCTCACGGGTGCCGGCATGGCGGGCTGCCTCCTCGAGCGCTCGCTGAGCCAGGCCGACAGCGGCTGCTGCCACCGAGACCCGGAACACGGCCAGGGTGGCGAGGACCGGCCCGATGCCGTGGCCCGGCGCACCCAGCCGGGCCGTCTCCGGGACGCTGACCCCGTCGAAGACGACGTCGCCGAGCACGTGCGGGGCGATGAGCTCGGGGGCAGATGTCGTGGTGAGCCCAACGCTATTTGCTGGTACCAGGAACGCGGAGAGGCCCGAGGTTCCGTCCGGAAGCGTCTCCCTGGCCAGCACGGTGTAGAAGCCGGCGGCCCCGGCGTTCGAGATGAACGACTTGTGCCCGTCGATGACAATGGACGCGCCGTCGAACCGAGCGGTGGTGGTGATGCCCTTCAGGTCGGAGCCCGCAGCCGGCTCGGTGAGGGCGAGGGCGGCGAGGACGTCGCCGGTGGCCACGCCAGGCAGCCAGGCCTGTCGCTGCTCGTCATTACCGGCGATGGCCAGTGCGAAGCTGCCAATGCCCTGCAGCGCGAAAAGTGAATCGGCATGGGAGCTAACGGCCATCAATTGCTCGCGAACGAGGCACACGGCGAACGGGTCGACCTGGGGGAACGCCCCGCCGTAGGCGGCGGGGACGGTGTACCGCATGAGCCCGCTCCGACGGAGGTGCGCGAGGACCTCAGGATCGACGTCACTGCGGGCGTCGGCCGTCACGGCGATCGGCTGGAGCTCGGCGGCGACCGCCTGTGCTTCCGCCCGGATCGTCTCGTACGGGTCGCTCAACCTGGCGAGCACGGTCACGGTCGTCTCCCCTCATGCGCACGGCGGCGCTCGGTGCTGGCCTCCGGGACAAGTTAGTGATAACAATATACATAGATCGACGCAGGAAGCGAGACTGCGCCGACAGCGGGAAAGGGACCATGCCGATGACCGATGCCACCTCTGCCGGCCCGGAGACCGGAGCATGCCGTGCCTGACGTCTTGGTTGACGAGCGAGGCGACGCCACCTGGATCCGGCTCAACCGGCCGGACCGGAAAAACGCATACGACCCGCCGATGTGCACTGAGATGGTGGCTGCCGTGCGCGCTGCCGGTCGGGGCAGTTCGACCGCGATCGTCGTGACGGGATCCGGCGACTCGTTCTGTGCCGGCGGCTTCCTGAAGGAGCTGGCCGATGCCGACCCGGCGCAGCTCCGTGCGCTGTTCTTCGGTTCCCTCGACCTGTTCGACGCCATCCGCAACGCGCCGGTGCCCGTCATCGCCGCCGTCAACGGTGTCGCCGCCGGGGGTGGGAACGAGCTGGTCGTCGCCTGTGACCTGGCGGTCGCCGCTCGGTCGGCCCGGCTCGGCCAGACCGGGGTGCGCGTCGGGAGCGCCCCCGTGCTGGGCGGCACCAACCTGCTGGCTGTCTCCATCGGCGAGAAGCGGGCGAAGGAGGTGTCGATGCTGTGCCGGAAGTACGACGCCGAGACAGCAGCGGCCCTGGGTTGGGTGAACGAGGTCGTCGACGACGATCAGCTCGAGGCAGCGGTGGATTCCCTGGTGGCGGAGCTGTCGCTGATGAGCCCGCGGTACCTCGAGATCGCCAAGCTCTCCTCGAACGTATGGTGGAACGCGTGCAGGGAAAGCTTTGTGTCGGGGCTCGGCATGCTCGTCCAGGCCATCGGCTCGCCCGACATGATCGAAGGTGCCAACGCCTTCTTGGAGAAGCGGCGGCCTTCCTTCCGGCGACGGGGAGCACGGTGATGGGCCACACGTATGACGAGTACGTTTCGACGCTGCCCGACCGCGCCGACTGGACACTTCCGAGGATCGTGGCCCTTCGGGCAGCGACACATCCAGAAGCCATCTATCTCGACGTGCCGGGAAGTGGTGTGCAGCTGACCTTCCGCCAAGTCCACGACCTGGCGGTCCGGATCGGAGCCAGCTTGTTGCGTCGAGGCCACGCGCAGGGCGATCGCGTTGTTCTCCTGATGCCCAACCGAGCGGAGTACATCCTCAGCTGGTTGGGTACCGGCATGGCGGGCATGGCCGAGGTCCCGGTCAACACCGCGTACCGGGGAGCATTCTTCGAGCATCAGGTGCAGACCGTGGCACCTACCGCTGCAGTGGTGACGGCGACGCTGGCCGGACGGTTCATCGAGTCTGCTGCAGCATGCGGCACGATCCGCAGGATCTACGTGGTAAGCGACGGGGACGAGGAGACAGCAGCCGCGCTCGCCTCCCTCCGAGCCGCGGGATTCGTAGCCGAGCCCTTTGACGAGCTATTCCACGGCGACCCAGGTCCGCTTCCCGAGGTGCTCGCTCGAGACCTTGCATCGGTCTTCTTCACATCCGGGACCACCGGTTTGTCCAAGGGCGTCATGATGTCCCACGCTCATATGGTGTTCGAGGCGGATGAGTGCATCTCGTTGACGCGCCTGACCGATGCCGACGCCTATCTGTCGGTGGGGCCGCTGTTCCACGGCAACGCCCAGTTCCTGGCGGCGTACCCAGCGCTGCTGGCCGGCGCCCGGTTCGTGCTCCGGGAGAGGTTCAGCGCAAGCCGATGGCTGTCGTGGGTCCGTGAGTCTCGCGCGACGGTCACGAATTTCGTCGGCGTGATGATGGATTTCGTCTGGAAGCAGCCTCCCACACCGGACGACTTCGACAACCACCTCCGGTGCATATTCGCCGCCCCCACGGCGAGCTCCATCGTCGACGCGTTCCGGAGGCGCTTTGGCATCGAGGCGTTCGTGGAGGTCTTTGGGCTTACAGAGACCTGCATGCCGATCATGACTCCGTACGGCGTGGAGCGACCAGCCGGCGCGGCCGGCAAGGCGGTGAGGGGATGGTTCGACGTCCGCCTGGTGGATCCCGAGACCGACGAGGAGGTGCCGGTGGGAGAGCTCGGAGAGCTGGTGGTGCGGCCGGCGTATCCGTTTACGATGAGCACCGGCTACTTTGGGATGCCGGAGCGCACGGTTGAGGCACTACGCAACTGCTGGTTTCACACAGGGGATGGTCTTCGTCGCGACGAGGATGGGTGGTTCTACTTCGTCGACCGTTTGAAGGACGCGCTGCGGCGACGCGGAGAGAACATCAGCTCGTACGAGGTCGAACAGGCGCTGCTCCGTCACGAAGACATTGTCGAGTGCGCGGTGGTGGCAGTGCCTTCTGATCACGAAGCCGGGGAGGACGAGGTCATGGCGTTTCTGGTAGTTCGCGAGGGGGCACAGGTTGCTCCGAGTGAGATGTGGGAGTTCTGCGACGGCCAGCTGCCGTACTTCGCTGTTCCCCGATACATTCGGTTCATCGATGCGTTGCCGAAGACACCCTCGGAGAAGGTGCAGAAGGCGGCATTGCGCGCGAGCGGGGTCGACGGCAAGGCGTTCGACCGCGTAGCCGTGCTTGGAACGATGCCCGGCCGGCCGCAGTGATGGTGCCGGAGGAGGTGCCAGACGATCATGCCAGTCGGCCGGTGCCGAGTCAGCGGACCCGGCCTGCCCGCGCCCACAAGGCGGCGATGACCGTCGCGATGCAGATCGTCGAAGAGATTAGCAGCCAGGACCATCCTGCTGGTACCAAGCTGCCAGCCGAGAAGGAGATGCTGGAACAGTATGGCGTGGGCCGCGGCACGCTGCGCGAGTCCTTGCGCTTTTTGGAGATGAACGGTGTGATCATCATGAAACCTGGGCCGGGAGGAGGCCCGATCGTAGGCCAACCCGATGCCCGTGATTTGGCTGGGACGTTGGCGCTGTTCTTGCAGCTGCAGCGGACCCCGTTCGGCTCCATCGTCGAGGTTCGTCAGCAGATCGAGCCGGTCATCGCCGGAATGGCTGCCAAGAACGCGAAACCGGAGGCGCTGGAGCATATCCGGGAATCAGTGGCGCTCATGCGGGACAATCTCGATGACGAACGGCTCTTCCTCAAGGCGAATGAGCAATTCCACGACCTCGTGGCATGGGCGTCGGGCAACACAGTGTTCGCGTTGTTGCTCAGCTCACTGCACTGGATCACGGACGGCTCACCGCTCGGAGTCGATTACCCACGTGACCGTCGTGTCGCCGTCCTCGCCGCTCACGAGCGGATCTACACGGCGATGGCGGACCAGGACGTGGAGAGTGCCCGGTCCGCGATGGAGCGTCACATCAACGAGTTCGAGCGCTATCTCAGCCGGTACTACTCCAGTGCCTCCAGCAGCCTGCTGCGCTGGAGCGACATCGCGCTCTAGTGCGCTGCCAGGGACCGGTGAATCCGCGCGGAGCGGCGCGTGCGTGCACGGACCATGCCGGTTGCTCGCCGGCTGGAACGACAGGCCGCTCGGGATGGCACTGTGGTGTGTGCCGCCCGCCGGTATGGCGCGGTTCGAGGTCTGAGGGTTCGCCCGCGCAATGTACCGCCGATGAAGGGAGGAGTCGTCAACATACAACGCCTTCGTGAGGTCCTCGGCATCCCCGCCACCCACCGGGGCGCCCTGTGGCTCGACTCGTACGAGTACGCGGCTCGGCTGTCCGGTCGCCACCCCCGCGATCTCGAGATGTCGGTGGCGGACTCGGTGCTCGCGCTGTTCGACACGCACCGGCTGCTCGGGCCCGACGTTGTCGCCCTCCCAGGGGCAGGCTTCTACGGTCCCGCGCTTGCCGAGCTGGTTCAAGCCGCCCCCAACGGGGACGCCGTCGCAGCGCTCCGGGAGGCATGGCGCACGAGCAGCGGTGGCGACAGGCTGCGCGAGGTCGTCGATGGCGTAGCGAACCTTGTCGCCGGCACCGCGACGGTGGCCCTGGTCCTGCCATCCCCGTCAGGCTGGCTGGTTCAGGCGGGCGCCGAGGCAATAGACGAGGAAGCGGTCGACTCTGTGGCGATGTACCTGGCCGAGCACCTACGCACCTTCGCCGAGTCGCGGATCGCGGCGATCGTGCTGGACGAGGGAGCGGGCGCGGCCGATGCGGCGACGGTCGCCGACCTCTATCGTCCGATCCTCAACCTGGCCGGGCACTACGGCTGGGCCAGCGGGATCTGTGCTCAATCGGTACCCAACGTGGCAGCGCTTCTCGGCACGGTCGACTTCGTGCTCCAGCGAGAGTCCTCGATCGACGACGTCGCGTCGCACTGGCGGGCCGGGGACGCCGTTGGTGGTGGACTCAGCCACGCATGGTGGGCGGACGGCGGCCCGCTCCCCGACGACCTGGCTGCCGGAGCCTTCGGGTTCGGCATCGTGCCGTGCGACGTGGAGCCCGAGGTCGTCCTGGCCTGCGTCCAGCGCTGGCGGTCGGCGGCTGGCGACGCCTGACCCCCCCGATTCTCTTCGCCCTGAGCGTCCTGGCCTCGAGCTCCCGGATGCCGGCCCCGGCCTCAACTCCAACGCCCGGTTCACGCTCCCCGGCTCCGAGCTCGTGGTAATGACCTGAGCCCGGAGCCCGGAGCCCTGATCCCCGTGCCCCGTGCCCCGGCCTGAACTCCGACCGCAGTCCCCGCTCCCTCGCGGCTCCCCGTCCCAGCGCGCGTGCTCACGCAACGTCGCCTCGGCCGGATCCGCTCGCCGCCGGCATGCCGGACGCTTCCGTCGTGGCTGGTCGGACCGATGAACCTGCCGACCGGCGGCCGGCGCACGGGGGCGTCGTCAGGGCTTTCGGGATACCGACCCGTTGCCTACGAATTGGGCTCGACTTCCGACCTCGGCATCACTATGATATCTATCATCATGATTATTAGTGGTAATGCTGGGTGGGTTCCCGGATCGCCCAGGGCCAGGTTCCGGTGTGTGTGCCCTCCTCCGTTCTCGAACCATCTGGAGAACCGAGCGGAGCGCGATGTGGACGAGGGGAAGGGAGTGTCGTGGGACTCATGATCTCCATCGACAACGGTGGGACGTTCACGGACATCTGCGTAGTGAGCGAGACGGGCCTGGTGTTCGGAAAGACTCCGACGACGCCCTACGACCTGTCGGAGTGCTTCCGCGAAGTGCTGAAGGTGGCGGCCGGTGCCGCCACCGGGGACGATGACATCGTCGGGCTCCTGGCGGGAACGGAGCTGCTCCGTTACTCGTCGACCATCGGCACCAACGCCATCGTCGAGAAGAAGGGCCCACGTCTGGGCCTCATCCTGTCCTCGCTGCTGGCGAGCGACAACCTCGCCAGCACGCCCGCCGAGCACGAGATGTGGTCCGCTCTCGTCGGCGATCGCGTCCGCGTGCTTGGTGACATCGCCGGTGAGGCCACCTTCGAGTCGCAGATCGTCACCGCCGTCAACCAACTCATCGGGATGGGAGCCACCCGTCTCGTCGTCAGCCTGGGCTCCGGCGATGCCGGCGGCGCCGAGCAGCGCGCCAAACGAGTCATCCTCCGGAAGTACCCCCGCCACCTCCTGGGCGCCGTCCCAGTGCTCTTCTCGCAGGAGCTGAGCAGCGACGGCGACGACCGCCGGCGCACATGGACCGCACTGCTCAACTCCTTCCTGCATCCCGAGGTCGAGCGCTTCTTCTGGAACACCGAGCAGATCCTCCGCCAGGCCCGTAACCCCCGGCCGATGCTGGTTTTCCACAACGACGGCAACTCCGGGCGAGTCGCCAAGACCATCGCCATCAAGACCTACAGCTCGGGGCCGCGAGGCGGGCTCGAGGGGCTCCGGGCCCTGGCGCAGCACTACGGCTGGCCGCGGCTGATCGGCATGGATGTCGGAGGCACGACCACCGACATCGGCACGGTCGACAGCGAGCGCATCGCCACCCATCGCAACGGCCAGATCGCGGGGATCGACATCTCGTTTCCGCTTGCACGCGTCGACAGCACGGGCATCGGCGGAAGCTCCGTCTTCGGTGTGGAAGGCGGGACGCTCCGGGTCGGTCCGCGCAGCGTCGGGGCCATTCCCGGCCCGGCATGCTTCGGCCGGGGCGGTGTGGAGGCCACCATCACAGACACCTACCTGGCCATGGGCGTCTTCGACGGCTCCACGTTCCTGGACGGCCGGCTGGGCCTCGACGTCGACCGGGCCAGGAACGCCGTGCAGCAGAAGGTGGCCGACCCGCTCGGGTTGGATGTCGACGCCGCGCTCTTGGCGATGCAGGAAACCTTCGAGACGCAGCTCGCCGCCACCATCCCCCAGGCTCCGGATATGGAAGAGGCGGTCCTCGTCGCGTTCGGGGGTGCCGGCCCGATGAGCGCGTGTGCCGTGGCGGCGCACGCCGGGATCGGCACCGTGGTCGTTCCCCGTCTCGCCGCGGTCTTTAGCGCCTTCGGCGTAGCTTTCAGCGACATCGGATACGACTACGAGGCCAGTGTGGAGCCGGTCCAGCCTGCACTCGTCGAAGAGCGCCTGGCAGACCTGAGCGACTCGGCGGAGCGGGACATGTTCGCCGAAGGATTCTCGTTGTCGGACTGTGCCACCGAACAAGCGCTGGAGGTTGTGTCCGACGACGGGCGGGTGACGGTGGTGCCGTTCGCGGATGGGAGTATGCCGGCGGGAGCCGTCAACGGCCACCGGAGCGGGCTGGCTCGCTTGCGCGTGACCCGGCCGATCCGGCACCCACGCCTGGAGCCGCCCGACCGCCACGAGCGGACCGAGGCAACCGCGAGTGGCAGCCGCTCCATCCTCGTCGGCCTGGGCACGACGGTCGACGTGCCCGTGTACACCCTGGACGCTTTGAGCGAGGGTGCATCGGCGTCAGGCCCCGCCATCGTCGAAGGCCAGAACTTCACCTGCCGGGTGCTCGACGGCTGGTCGTTCCAGATCGACAGCAACGGGAACATCATCATGGCGAACCCTGGGAGGGCCGACCGGTGAGGGTCAACATCACGGAGTACCTGTCGATCGAGCTGGACGACGAGACCTGGCACTGTCGGCACTGCGATCTGGCCTTGAGTTCGGCGCGGTCGAACTACAAGGAGGCGCTGCTGGTCTACGACCGGGACCCGCGGGAGATCCACCGCCCGATCCTGGACCAGGACCGGTACGAGTTCACCTACGCGCCGGACCCCAAGTGGTGCCGGATCATCGAGTACTACTGCCCCGGCTGCGGGACGCAGATGGAGGCCGAGTACCTCCCACCTGGCCATCCGCTATCACACGACATCGAGCTGGATATCGACGCGTTGAAGGCCCGCTTCGCGGCGCAGCCGATCGGAGGGAACCAGTGAAGCAGATCAGCGTGGACGTGGGCGGTACCTTCACCGACTGTTTCGTCGTGCACAACGACGAGCTGATCGAGACGAAGGCACTCACGACACATCACAACCTGGCTGTCGGGTTCATGAACGCGCTCGGCCAGGCCGCCGATATCCTCGGCGTCCGTGACGCCAGCACCCTGATCGCCGAGGCGGACGCGGTCCGCTACGCGACGACCCTGGGGACCAACGCGCTCATTGAGCGCACCGGTCGCAATGTGGCCCTGCTCGTCACGGCCGGCTACGAGAGCTCGGTGCCCCTCAGCCGGGGCAAGGGCTACGGAGTGGGCATGCCGCCGCAGTACCAGGCTGACGTCGCGTCGGCCAGCCGCCCCGAGCCGCTCGTGCCGATCCAGCGGATCCGCGGGGTGCAAGAGCGTATCGACTACAAGGGCGACGTCATCCTGGCCCTCGACGAGGCGAACCTTCGTTCCCAGATCCGCGAGCTGGTCGACGTGGGCGCGCAGGCGTTCGTGATCGCCTTCGTCAATTCCGTGGTCAACCCGGAGCACGAGCTACTGGCGGAGGAGATCCTCCTGAAGGAATACCCGTCCCACATGCTCGGGTCGATCCCCGTCGTGCTGTCGCACGTTGTCGGCGGCCGCAAGGGTGAGTACGTGCGGACCACATCCGCCATCATCGACGCCTATCTCCACGACGAGATGTTCTTCGGTCTGGGGTCGCTTGAGGATGTGCTGCGCGAGTCCGGCTACACGAAGCCCATGCTGGTGGTGCACAACACCGGGGGCATGGCCCAGGTCAACTCGACACACGCCCTGCAGACCATTCACTCCGGGCCCGTGGCCGGAGTCAGCGCATCCGAGCACATCGCCACCGAGTTCGACCTCGGCAACGTCGTCGCCACGGACATGGGGGGCACGAGCTTCGACATCGGCCTGGTGGTCCAGGGCGGTGTCAAGTTCTACGACTTCAATCCCATCATGGACCGCTGGATGGTCAACGTCCCCATGATGCACCTCGTCACCTTGGGCGCGGGGGGTGGTTCGATCGCTCGCTACGACCGCATGTACAAGACCGTGCAGGTTGGTCCGGGCAGTGCCGGCTCGGACCCTGGCCCCGCGTGCTACGACCGTGGTGGCACCGAACCCACAGTGACCGACGCCGACTTGATCCTCGGCTATCTGACCCCCGAGTACTACGCAGGCGGCAAGGTGCAGCTGAACCCGCGACGATCGAAAAGGGCCTTCGAAGACCGGCTTTGCGGTCCACTTGGCGCGGACTTGCTGGATGCGGCGAAGTTGGTGAAGCACCGGGTCGATCTCAACATGGCGAACGCCATCGCCGAGGAGGTTCGCACCAAGGGGTACGAGCCCAGCGAGTTTACGTTCCTGGCATACGGTGGGAGTGGCCCGCTGCACTGTTGCGGTATCGCGGCGGAGCTGAACATCGAACGAATCCTGGTGCCGCCGTTTAGCTCTGTGTTCTCCGCCCTTGGTGCCGGGCAGATGCGGCACATGCACGTCCACGAGGCTTCGGTGTACCTGTGGCTTTACAACGCTACGCGTGGGCACCTGCTCGAAGACTTCTCAGCGGTGAATGCTGCCATCGACGAGCTCGAGGCACGGGGTCGTGACGACCTCCTGCGGCAGGGCTTCGACGATAGCGCTATCTCCTACAGCGTCGAGATGGACATGCGCTATGGCAACCAGCTGGCAGAGACGTCGGTCGAGAGCCCCGTGCGCCGGATCAACAGCCTTGAAGACCTGATGCTGCTGGTGAAGATGTTCAGCGAGGACTATGGGATCCGCTACGGCGCAGGAAGCCAGGCACCCGAGGCCGGGATCAGGATCAATTCGATCCGGGTGCTCGCGTCCGTGCCGTCGGTCGGGATCTCGCTGGACCAGCCGCAGGTAGCGCAGACCAAGCTGGTGCGCTCGGAGCGCTCGCGTCCCTGCCACTTCGTCGGCCACGACGGTCCGATGGACACCAGCCTGTTCTCGGTTGAGGCGCTCCTACCGGGGTCGGTTATCGAAGGGCCCGCCATCATCGAGTCGCCCCGCACGACGTCTCTGGTCGAACCGGGATGGACCATGACGATCGGGCATCACGGTTCGGGGTGGGTGAAGAGGGGTTAGCGCACCGCGATGGTCGGGCGCCGATCCGGTCGGGCCTCGACCGGCGCGATCGATCACCGACCGGAGCTTGGAACGGACGACCACGAGTAGAACTGCCGCTGGAGCAGAAGGAGCCGGAGATGACAGATGTGCACACACACGAGCAGGAGCTTCTGAAGGAGTTCTTGGCTGGGGCGACGCTCTTCCTCGGGCCGGATCCCGAGATCATGCTCGATCACGACATCGCGCCGATCAGCGAGCGCGAGCGGGGGGCGCTCGATCGTGTGACGGATACGCACATGGCCGGGGTCGTGCGGAGCAGGGTGGAAGCAGGGGTCAACGAGGCGTTCGCCATGTCGTCGCAGACCGGAGCCTGCCCGGGAGCCCGGTGGGGGGACTCGGTATGCGGCCTGTTCACCGCTAACGGTGACCTGGCAATCTCCAGCAACGGTGGCATTCTGATCTTCTCCGTTCTCACTCAGCACGCCGTGAAGTTCATCGCCAAGTACTGGATCGATGACCCGTCGGTCGGAGTACGGCCCGGGGACGGGTTCGCGCACAACGATGCTCGGTACGGGAACATCCACAACACTGACTCGAGCGTGATCCTGCCGATCTTCCACGACGGTGAGCTGATCGCCTGGGTTGGCTGCATCACCCACGTAGGGGAGAACGGCGCGATCGAGCCTGGAGGGATGCCGACGATCGCGGAGACGCCGTTCGACGAGGGCCTGAAGATGCCGCCCATCAAGCTGGTGGAGAATTACGAGCTGAAGCGGGACCTGATCACGTTCCTCCAGAACAGCACCAGGGACCCCAAGCTCATCTACGAGGACATGAAGTCGAAGCTCTACGCCTGCATCCGCCTGAAGGAGCGGCTGGAGGAGACGATCACCCAGTACGGGGTAGACCCCGTCATCGCCGTACTGCGTGGCACGCTGGATGACACCAAGGAGGAGGTCAAGCGGCGGATCTCAGAGTGGCCCGATGGCACCACACGGTCCGTGGCGTTCTCCGACGGGACCCTGCGCGAGAACCTCCTACTCAAGATCAACCTCGAGATGCGGAAGAACGGCGACCAGCTGGTGCTGGACTTCCGGGGATCGAGCCCAGAGTTCCAGAATCGGTCCATCAACACCCAGGCAGCATCCATGAAGGGCATGCTCGCCCAGCTGTTCCTCGGCTACATCTGGCCCGACCTCCCCCGCAACCAAGCTGTCCTCGCTCCGATCGAGATCGTGCTCGACTCCCGGTCGGTCCTGAACGCGGCAGACGAGGTGCCGAACGCGCAATCGATGATGACGTTCTTCTTCGGCTACTCGGCTGGCCAGGTCGCCGTGGCGAAGTTCCTCTACTCCGCGACCAACCGGTATACGAAGATCCTGGCGCCTTGGTACAACATGATCCAGACGTTCATCTACGGCGGTATGACGCAGCACGGCGAGCCGGCTGCCAACCTCTGCGCAGACCTGAACGGTATGAGCGGGGGCGCACGCGACGGCCTCGACGGAGAGAACGCGATCGCGCTGGCTTCGTGCGCCATGTCCGACCTTGGTGAGCAGGAGCTGAGCGAGGAGGAGAACGCCTTCGTCCAGATCATCTCCAAGAAGATCATGCGTGACAACCAGGCGTTCGGCAAGTACCGGGGCGGTCAGGGCTACCAGATGGCCTTGGCGGCGTACGAGAGCACGACATGGGGTTTCGCGTCATTCTGCGTAGGCTCCAAGTTCCCGACGATCAGCGGGCTTTTTGGTGGGTATGCCTGCCCGGCGTACCCCTTGGCGAAAGTCCAGGGCGTGGACGTGTTCGACACGTTCAAGCACGATCCCGGTTCGTTCAAGTGGACGATCGAGGAGATCATGAACGAGCGCCCGTTCGAGGGCGCCGTCTACTCCACGCATCACATGGGATTCCCGTTCGAGCTGGCCAAGAACGGCGAGCTGTACATGTGCACCCAGGGCGCTGGCGGGGGCTACGGCGACGTCCTCGAGCGGGACCCGGCCGCGGTGATGAAGGACCTGGAGCAGGAGCTGATCTCGGACTGGACGGCCCAGGAGATCTACCACGTCGTCTACGACCCTTCGAGCTTCGTCGTGGATCCCGAGGCGACGGCACAGGCCCGCGAGGCCGAGCGGGACCGGCGCAAGCAGCGTGGTGTCCCGTACGCGGACTTCGTGCGGGAATGGGTGACCGAAGGCCCGCCGGCAGATCTTCCCTTCTACGGATCCTGGGGCGACCGTGAGGTCATCTATGCGGGGGGGTATGCAGGGCAGCCGCACGTGCGGATGCGGTCGGACGCCATCCAGGACGTGGTCGTCCCCCACCCGCGTGAGGTGAGGATCGCCAGCCTCGAGGCGACCGTTGCTGAGTTGCAGGCGAAGTTGCGGGAGCAGTGATCGGGTGGTGCCGGTCATCCGACGCCCAGCCCTGCCGGCCGCTTCACGAGTAAACGTGTACAGATCAGTCGAAAACGAGCAGGTCGGAACAGGCGCGGGAACCTGTGGAAGTCGACAACGGCAGAAGGCAAACCCGTTGCTCGGGAGAGGAGGCACCCGTAACGTACCGACACACCAGCGTGCGACCCATCGAAGTGCATAACACCGGTACAGCGGCGTGACGTACGACGCCAGAGCATTTCGAAGGACGCGACGTCGTGAGATGAGCCGGCCAGTGACTCGCGGCGCCAGCCCATCGATCGCTCCGAGCGCCTTCACCGAGGATCATCGACCCGAACCGGGGAGTTCAACGTGAAACTGAAGCAATTCGTTTGTTCAGGACCAAAGGTGATGCTCGGTCTGGCAGCTGTCGGGCTGCTTGCCGCCGCGTGCGGGAGCTCCTCGTCGAGTTCGTCTGCCGCCGCCAAGGCCAGCTCGGGACCGACCTCAGCCGCCAGCAGCAAGGGTCCGATCGTCATCGGGGGTCTGGAGGGGACCGCTGCGGAGGGCGGGGTCAACTTCATCGACGGCATGCAGGTCGGTGTTGACGTCATCAACGCCCAAGGCGGAGTGGACGGGCGCCAGCTCAAGCTCGACACGATCTCCACTGGCGGCACCCCCCAGGGCGCCGTTGCGGCGTATGAGCAGGCTGCCTCGAACGGAGCCATCGGCGCGTTCCTCGGTGCTGCTGGCGGCATCGCCATCCGGAACCAGGCTCCAACCACCCAGGTGCCCGTCATCATCGCTGACGGTGTTCAGACCGATTTTTCCCCGGCCCGTCCGTATGTATTCGCCAACAGTCAAGGGGCGGCGTTCTCGACGTCGTCGCTCTACTACGGTGTGCACACGGACCACATGAAGTCCATTGCCGTCCTATCGTACACCGGTGACGACTTCTCCGAGCAGGTCCCGGGCTACATCCAGTCCGGATGCAAGGCGCTGGGGTGCACGGTCACGGTGAGCGAGACGGCGCCCTACAGCGCGTCCCAGGCCCAGCTGGTCCCGCTCTTGGAGAAGATGAAGGCGTCCAACGCCGACGGGTACTATATCGAGGGGCTGAACCCCAGTGCCTTCGTTGCTGCCAAGCAGCTCGGCATGTTCAACAAGCCAGTGCTCTCGGAGCAGTACCTGACCGTTCCGCAGATTGCCGCAGCGTGCGGTACCAGCTGTGACGGCGTCGTCTTCGCTGGCGAGCGGTGCGCGGCCACCTCCCTGTTGCCGTCATCAGATCCGCTCAAGGCAGCATGTGACACGTACAAGCAGCAGTTTGCCAAGTACTTTCCAAACCAGCCGTTCCCGAACTTCAGCATTTACGGGGATCAGGCTGTCCAGGTGCTTGCTTTTGCTGCCGGTAATCTCATAAAGTCCGGGAAGGCGCTCACACCTGCCAACATCAATACCCAGCTCGAACATTTGAGCGGGCTCAACACGCTGCTTGGCGTCGTTAATAGCTCGCCGACCAACCACCTCATTACCGGTACATTCCAGAGCACATTCCTTATGCTCACCATCACGGGCGTGAGCGGTGGAGCGGCGACCTTTGCTGTCGCCCCGAACACCACGGCCGAGGCGGGGGCTCCCAACCCCAACAACTAACCGGCGCCGTCGCGAGGGCCGGGGGCACCGTCCTCCCCGGCCCTCGGACGGTGCTCGGGAGCGCCACATGCACGGCGAAGTGCACGCCCGGTATGGGCGCGCTCTTACATGTGCCGAGGCTCAGGAGATAGAACGACAATGCCGTCGCTTACTGAGTGGGTTCTGTTCATTGGCTCCGGGCTGAGCGCCGGATGCGTGTACGCGGTAGTCGGTTTGGGATTTGTCCTTGTTGCCCGGGTCACCGGCATCTTCAACTTTGCTCAAGGCGCTTACGTCATGATCGGCGCTGTGGTCTATGCCGGAGAGCGGGCGTCGGGCATGGGTATGGCACCCGCCATCGCTTTGGCATTGGCCAGCGCGACCGCCGCTGCCGGGTTTCAGAAACTGCTGATGCGGAACGACCCGAGCGGTGAAGGCGGATTCGGAACTGCGATCGCGACGTTGGGGTACTCGATCGTCCTTGAGGGCTTTGCCCTATGGATATGGGGAGAGTACCCGATCACCGCCCCGGCGATCGTCAAGGGAACGATAACGATCGCTCATGCTCCGCTTCCGGCCGAGGAACTGCTGGTTGTTGTTCTTACAATCGTGGCGCTGGCTTGCGTGGGTGCCGGCCTGCAGTACACCACCATCGGCAAGGCCATGCAGGCCACTGCCATCAATCAGTCCGCGGCGCGATTGTCGGGCATCTCGACCCGCAGGCTTGCCGGCTTTGCCTTCCTCGTGGCCGGGCTGCTTGGTGGCCTGCTAGGGGTCGGAACTGCATCGCTCAGCACGGTCACCTACAGCATGGGACTGACAACCGGGATCGTCGGGTTTATCGCGGCTGCGCTGGGCGAGTTCCGCTATCCCGTCCGGGTGGTCGTGGGGGGCTTGGCCCTGGGCGTCGTTGAGGCAATCCTGAGTGGCACCGTGTCGTCGACCTACAGCGAGGTGATCGTTTACGGCATCCTGATCGTGTGGGTGGCGGGGCGATCGCTCCGTAACGCCGACCTTCGTTCCTGGCTGAAGGCAACGCTGCGGGCGAACGAGGCGACTCCGGCGGTGCTGGCCGAGACATCGGCCTGGACCCTGCCGGCGGAGGTGTCCTCGGCAATGAACGGCGCTGCGAATGGTGCGACGAACGGCGCCACGAACGAGGGGTCCACGCCTGGGACGTGGTCCCGTGGAACTGCGGCACCCGTTGCCACGGGACCCGCCGGGCGGCTGCGTACGGCGGTAACAGCGGGCAGGGTGCTGCTGCTCACTCTGTTGGCGGTGGGGATCGTCCTGCCGCTTGTCGACACCAACCACATCTTTGACCAGACAGCGGTCTTCGCTCTCCTGTCCGCCGTGGGTGCGACGGGACTGGTTCTTCTGATGGGCCTGGGTGGGCAGCTGAGCCTGGGCCAGGGGATGTTCTACCTCCTGGGCGGGTACTGCTTCGCGCTTTTGGTCGCCTCGCACGGATGGAACGAGTGGATCGCGATCCTTCTCGCCGTCGTCGTAAGCGGGGTTCTCGGTCTTGTGATCGGCCTCCTGTGCCTGCGGCTGGAAGGCATCAACCTGGCGCTGGTGACATTGGCAGCCGACCTGGCCGCCATCACGGTGGTGACCAATTTCACGTCGCTGACCGGCGGGTCCCTCGGTACGAGCGCGCTGGTGAACGCCCGACCTATCGCACCTTTGGTGGCGTTCGGCGTGGCCATCGGACAGGGAAAGACCTTTTACTACCTGATCCTGGTGCTCACAGTGCTGGTGCTGTTCGGTGCTCGGAACGTCGCTAAATCCGGAATCGGGAGGGCGCTGCGTGCAGTCGGGTCGGACGAGCCCGCTGCCGAGGGGATCGGGATCGCACCGATCCGGGTGAAGCTCGTCGCTTTCGTGGCGTCGGCGGCGCTGGCCGGTGTCGCCGGAGCGCTGTGGTCGTACTACCTGCTCGCAGCCGATCCGTCCCAATGGGGTCTGACCCTGAGCATCAACCTGATCGTCTTCATCATCGTCGGTGGTGTGACGTCGGTCTACGGTGGCCTCGTGGGTGCCTGCGTGGTGTCGCTGGCCAGCTACCTCGCCGTGAGCCACGTGGCACCCGGTAGTCCCTTCGGCAACGCCATCACACTCTTCATCTCCGGCGGGCTGCTCATCATCGTGCTCCGCTTCGCGCCCACAGGGCTGATCGATGGCCTGCGACGGTTGACCGATCTCACCCGTTCCCCGCGGTTCCTCGGCCGCCTTCCCTTGGAGCGCCTGCGGAGATCCGCTGAGCTCCCGGTCCCGGCCATCGTCGTCGGCGGCCGCCCGTCCGGCGTCACTGCAACGGCGGCCGATCGCGAGCCGATCATCTCGCCTGGGCCCGGGTTCGCACCTGCCCCTGGCCGCACTCCCACCGCGGCACGACAGCACCGGCACCGCGATGGCCAGGGCCAGCTGCCGGTCGTCACCGTGTCGGATGTGGCGAAGGCCTTCGGCGGGGTGGCCGCCCTGTCCGGGGTGTCGGTGCAGGTCGCCTCGGGAGAGGTTTTGGCAGTGATCGGTCCCAACGGCGCGGGGAAGTCGACGCTCATCAACGTCGTCTCTGGGTACACCGCGGCCGATGCCGGGACGGTCACGGTGAAGGGCAGGTTGGTGCACCGGCTGAGCCCTCGGGGCCTTTGCGAACGGGGCGTCGTCCGGACATTCCAGACGCCGAGGACGTTTGGTGACATGACGGCGCTCGACGCTGTCACGCTTGCCGTTGAGTCCGATCGCCGGTTCGGCGTCGGGCGAGCCGTCGTCCGTTGGCCGCACCTCGTCCGCCGTGAGCGCCGGGCGCAGCGCCAAGCTGCGGACCTCCTCGTCAGCTTGGACGTGATGGACGTGCATCGGCGCATCGAATCACTTCCCACCGGCCAACAACGCCTGGTCGACGTGGCCCGGGCCCTGGCCAAGCGGCCGGCGTGCCTGATGTTGGACGAGCCCGCAGCGGGCTTGAACGACCACGAGACGGTCAAGCTCGGCCAGGTTCTGAGCGAACTGGCCGATCATGGGCTCGGAATCCTCCTGGTCGAGCACGACATGGACCTGGTGACCGCCATCGCCGACCGGGTCGTCGTCCTCGACCAGGGCCGCGTGCTGACGCAGGGCCGTCCCGAGGACGTCATGAGAGAAGAATCCGTCTTGATGGCCTACCTGGGGGAGGCGTGACCGATCCATGACCGAGCCGCTGTTGGACCTGCGAAAGTTGTCGGCGGGCTACGGAGCCATTCGGGTGCTCGAGGGCGTGGAGATGCGGGTTGAGCCCGGCAGTCTCACCGCCGTGCTCGGGCCGAATGGTGCCGGCAAGAGCACGCTGTTCAAGGCGATCCTCGGGTTGGTGAAGGTCACCGACGGCACGATTGTCTACAAGGGTCGTGACATCGAGCACGACGACACCGTCGGCCTGGTGCGGGCCGGGCTTAGCCTGGTCCCTGAGGGCAGGGGCCTTTTTCCGCCCATGACGGTCCGTGACAACCTGCTCTTAGGGGCGTTCACGCGCCGGCGGGATCGCCCAGCGGTGCGGAGCGAGCTCGAACGGGTGGTGACCCTGTTCCCCGTGCTCGAGGCGAAGATGAAAATGCCCGTGAGCTCGCTGTCGGGTGGGCAGCAGCAGATGGTCGCCATCGGCCGTGCCCTCATGGGCCGGCCGGACGTCCTGCTTCTTGATGAGCCTTCGCTCGGACTGGCCCCCATCGTGTTCCAGCAAGTCGTCCACAGCCTGGATGCGTTGCGGTCCCAGGGGAGGACGATCCTTCTTGCAGAGCAAAACGTCCGTACGGCCGTCAAGTACGCCGACTACGTCTACCTCATGCGGAACGGGACAGTGGTCGCCGAGGGGGACGCAACGTCGTTCGCGGACCTGGGTGCTCACGGGATCGGGTATCTCGCGGGACATCATGGGTCCTGATACCGAACGGGCCGGGGCTGTGCGGCGCGGGCAGCTGCAACGGTGGCGACTGCACCACTGCCACCATGGAGAATGTCACAACAAGGGCATGGCGACGTCTTCGTCTCGAGCATGCCCGGAGTTACCGTCGTCGGGGAGCGATCCCGATGCGGCGATCCCCGCCGATGCAAGTGCGACGTGGACTGGCGAGGCGGTAGGCGACAACGACGTGGTGACGGCATGAAGGTGCCGGTTGGCACGGTCGGCGGTGCATCAACTGGGTATGCACGAGCACCCCTGGGACCGATGGGAGGTCTGCAACATGCCGGGACGACTTGATGGACGGGTGGCCCTGATCACCGGAGCCGCACGCGGACAGGGCCGGGAGCACGCCCGGGTCCTCGCCTCCGAGGGCGCTAGCGTTATCGCCCTCGACATCTGCAAGCAGATCGACACGGTGCCGTACCCCCTCGCTACGGTCGAGGAGCTCCAGGAGACGGTGGAGATCGTCGAAAAGCTCGGAGCGAGGGCATTTGCCCGCAGCGCCGACGTCCGAGATCTTGGCAGCGTGTCGAACGCGGTTGCCGACGGGGTCACCGAGCTCGGCCGCCTTGACATCGTGTGTGCCAACGCTGGTATCTGCTCACTCGGGACCACCGCCGAGATGACGGCCACCATGTGGCAAGACATGATCGACGTCAATCTCACCGGTGTGTGGAACACATGCAAGGCGGCTCTGCCGCATCTGGTGGCGAACGAGCGCGGTGGGTCGATTGTGATTACCAGCTCGGTGGCCGGGCTCAAGGGCATGGCCAACATCGGCCACTACGTGGCGGCCAAGCACGGCCTGGTCGGCCTGATGCGCACGCTCGTCAACGAGCTCGGCCCGAACAACATCCGTGTGAACACCGTGCACCCGACGAACGTAGACACGCCGATGATCCAGAACGACGCCATCCGTGCCCTCTACCTTCCCGACGACCCCGACCGCACGAGGGAGAAGTTCGCGCAGGCATCCCAGGAAGCCCTGAGCCTGTTGCCGATCCCGTGGGTGGACCCGGTGGACGTCTCGAACGCCGTGCTCTTCCTCGTCTCCGACGAGGCCAGGTACATCACGGGAGCGACGCTGCCCATCGATGCGGGCATGCTGGCGAAGTGACGGCCTTCCTTGCAGGTGGTGGTTGTGACCAAGCTCCACTCCGGTCGATCTGAAAGCGAGGTGACTCCGTTCCCCTACCCAACCAGCAGACCAAAGAGATCGTCCATCGCCTCGTCTTCATCGTCCCCGAAAGCAAGATCGGCAGCATCAAGGAATACCTCGACACCGAGCACAAGCTTGCGATCTTCGCCGACTGAGAGGTCCGGAGACCAGCCGACTGGGTCGGGGCCTGATCCGGTTCAAGAGACGCTGGTCGGTCCAAGCCTGGGCGGAACGCGGTGCGAGGGCTGGGTACGAACAGCGACAGGTCGAGTCGGATGACCCGTCCGGGGCCAACCCGGCCGACTATGTGGTGCATGGCGCCGGGCGACCGGCAGGGCATGCAGAGAAAGGATGCAGAAGATGCGTGAACAGCCAACGATTGGTCTCTGGTACGACCTGCGGAATCCGGCGCCATGGCGCCGCGAATTCAGTTCCCTCTACCGCGAGGTGATCGACCAGGTCGCCTGGGCCGAGGAGCGGGGGTTCGGCTCGGTTTGGCTGACCGAGCAAGATCGGA
>JAJZJY010000372.1 GCA_021809885.1 Actinomycetes bacterium | reverse complement strand
GTCCATCGACTTCCGCGTCCGGTACGCCTGCCACTCGTTGTGGAACGTGTCGTCCTTGTTGTCCCAGTCCACGGCCCAGTAGTCGATCCACTGCGACCAGTGGGTAACGGCCTTCTGCACGTCCGCCGGGACGTCATCGAGCGGGATCACAAAGTCCTCAAGCGTCAGCGTGGCCTTGCGAGCAGACTGCTTCAGTCCGACTGAGAGCGCTGCCAGCTCGAAGAAGCGGATGTCGCCCTGCTCCACCGCTCGCTTCTCCAGGACTTCTCGGGGGATGCGCACGAGACGAAGGTCGATCCCAGCCTTCTCGGCATCCTGGCGGGCGACCTCGTTCAGCTCGAAAGCGAAGTCCCAGCCGAGGAGGTCCACGCCCTTGGTGGAGGGAGCATCCTTCCCTGTGCCGACCGCCTTGCGGAACTCGGCGACGATCTGTTTGACGTCGCCGTTCGTCACCGGGGCATCGACCGTACCGACATGCACCATGCGTCCGCTCTTGAGCCCGTGCAGCCATGCGTATCCGCTGACTGGCGTCGCGTGGTAGAGACCCAGAATGAACGATCGATAGGCAGCCGTACGCGCAGTGGCTGACTCCCCGAACTCAGCCGCCTGCCAGAGTTGCCGCTCGTACTTTCCAAGGTTTTGGACGACGAAGGGCTTGACTTCGGAGATACCGAGGAGTCGCTTTCTGGCAGTGTGCACTGCGAAACGCCCGAGATCGCAACCAATCCAGCGCCGCCCAAGCTGCTCCGCAGCAACGAGCGTCGTCCCGGAACCACAGAAGAAGTCTGCGACAAGCCCGTTTTCCGGCGATGACGTTGCGATAATCCGTTCGAGCAAAGCAAGCGGCTTCTGGGTGGCGTAATTCACTCGTTCGGATGACGTCGGACTGATTCGATTGACGTCGTCCCAGAGGTCAGTGACTGGTGTTCCCTTGGCATCCCGGAGATATCGCTTGCGGCTAAGGGACTTTCCCGTGGAGGACAGCATAATCTCGCCCTGATCGTAGAGCTGTTGCATAGTCTCTTGTGAGTAGCGCCAATGACCCTTGACACCAAGAAACTCGTAGAACGGGTTGCCCTTCGCAGCGCCACCAGGTCCGTCAACGGGCGTCAGGCGATACCGCTCCCCAGTCTCCTCATCAACGTACTTGTAGTCCCGGTCGAGCACGGCTTCGGTGTAGTCGGCGTACTGGGGAGTCCAGAAGTAGTCAGACGTCTTGGCGTAGACAAGGACGCTTTCGGTGACCCGCCCGAAGTGCTTCGCTCCCTGCCCGGTGTCCCCATGAGCATGTGATCGCTTCCAAGTGATCTCATTGACAAAGTTGTCTGGCCCGAATATCTCGTCACAGATAAGACGGGCGGCGCTCGAAACGTTCTTGCCAAGGTGCAGGTACAGCGTCCCGGTGTCGGTCAGCAGCTCTCGGATGAAGCTGAGGCGGTCGGACAGCATGGCGACGTAGGAATCGATGCCGTGGCCCCAGGTGTCACGGTATGCCTTCTGCTCGATGAGGGACGGCTGCTTAAGGAAGTCCTGACCTGAGTCCGGAATCGCCGTCGTGAGCGAAAAGTCTTGCCCGGTCGCAAATGGAGGGTCAATGTAGACCAGATCGATCGATGCGCCGAAGTCTTCCAGGAGGGCTGGCAGCACGTACTTGTTGTCACCCCAGATGAGGCGGTTACGCCAATCCGTACTGTCCGGGTCAGAGAAGAACAGTGACCGCTGTCGGTCTTGGACCGACTCATTGACCGTCTCCACCGTCTGAACGGGCAGCGCCACACGAAGCGGCGCGGGTCGCCGACTGTGCTTGTCGTACTTGCCCGGCCAGATCAGCTCGGGCATCGCTTCAACTCCTCACCGACGTGCGGGCCGAGGCGCCTTGTGGTTCCCCTGGCTGCTGTAGAAGTTCGATTGCCGAGCCGTCGTCGAGGACAAGCCGCACGGTGAGTGGGTTCCTCTTCGGGACTTCGACGTGCTGGATCGAACGACCGATGACATCCTCCACCGTGAAGCCCAGGTTGGGAGTGCGGAGAGCGTCGAGACGCACCAGGGCGTAGCGGAGTTGGCTACGTGCGAGGTCGGTTATCGACGCAACGCGCACCACGTCGAAACGGTCCAGGGTGCACCGGTAACTGAGATCGACAACGCACAGCGGGACAAGTCCATCGGGTGAAGCGGGGACTGGCACGTATCCCACAACGTGCCCCGCGAGCAGGTTCCCGCGATCAACGGGAATGTCGTCGGGGTCAACGAGCGGACTCGCGACGAGCGTCCGATCCAGCGTCGGATCAGCGACAGCTTCCGCTGCGGCCTCCCCCTCTGACTTGCCTTGGGCGATCAGGTCTGACCGGCGCCGGTTCCATTCCTTCTCCAGCTGGCAATCGTGGGACGTGACCATCACCAGGCCAAAACCAGCAAAGAACCGGACGGCGCTGCCGTCTGACTTGACGCCATCGACGTGGACGTCGTGCGTGTCCAAGGGCTCCCACTGTGCTGGGCTGTGGCCATCGTCGCCGGTGATGCGGGCGACGCCAGTCAGCAGGATGTCACCCTGCTGCAATCCGCCCGCTTCGGAGACGTAGAAGGACTCTGCGGAGATCACCGGTACCGTCCTCGTCGTGGTCTCGAGGATTCATCGGGAAAGATGGCCTCCGCTCGTTCGAGGTCTTGCTCGTAGTCACTCGCCTCGCGGATCGTTTGTGCACGGGGCGGAATGTTGAGCTGGCCGTTCCGGAATGCTGCCAGCGCTGCGGCATGCAGCGGTGGCTTGCGGGGTGCGGGGTGACGTGGAGCGACCCACACGGATGGCTTACCGGGCTCCATGCTCTGCCAGTTCTGGGCTTGGGCGAAGCGTCCGTCGGCGACGAGGTCCAGAAGATCACCGCCACCTCGGCGCGCAAGGACGACTTCGGTTGCTCGTCCCGGCTTGAGGGCGTCGATCTCCCGCACGAGCGCAGCGAGGAAGCGGAGCCGTTCCAAGCGCTCCGGCCCAGGAGTACTCGAACCGTTGACCCACGCCGTCAGCGACCGGCGATCCACCCCGATGGCACGGGCGATCTGCTGGCGGGTCAAGCGGGTGCGCCTGGAGATCTCGTCTCGAAACCGCCGCACCTCCTCGGAGGACGACCGAGGAACGGCGATATGCGTGATCCCCGTCTCGGTGCTGCTGAGGTAGGTCCCCCAGAACTGGTCGACCATGATCGCCGCCGCACTGGTCACTTCGTCTGCTGCGGCCAGCAGGTTCTCGATATCTGCACGGATGGTTGGCATGCGCATGCCAAGTCCGGCGCTCGTCGAGGGCGACGCCGAGGAGAGCATCGCCCCGAAGGGCACGACGGCAAAGGGAAACACGGCGTCGTGAAGGTCATCGCCGCGCATGGGGTGCAGGTGTGCTCGTGCAGTCATCGCTCCGCTCCGTATGCTTCGAGGAAGTCGTCAGTCACGGACCAGCGGAAGAAACGGTAGATCCGGTCGCAGAACGTCGAGACCCTCTCGCTGATGGCAGCGAGATCGAAATCTCCAGGCTGAGCCGTGTAGTGATCGAGATCAAGCACCCACGATTGCTCACCGGCGGGCTCGATACCCGGATCGTAGGTGGCCCCTGTCGGCAGCAGACCCCACCGACTCCGAAGCTCTGACGCATCGTCGAGACGGAACAGGGCATCGGCCAGCGTGTGCACGACCTCGACTGCGCCGTCGGTTGGGGCTCCCTTGATCCCGAGAACCTCTGGCCTCACCAGCTTTGGGAGCTGGGCAAGCTGCTCACCGGTCAGCCGGTCGATGTACCGGACGCCCACCCGGTCGCACACCTTCGGATCAAGCCAGCTGTCCAGTGCGTGGAGCACCACCGTCAGGCGGGAGAGGAAGTCGCTGCGGCGGGTGTAGCGCTTCGCGGACAAAGAGACGAAGGTCGGGGCCAGCGTCACCTGCCAGGCGTCGGGGTCCTGCTGCTCGAAGCGCAGGATCACCCCGGCATCATGCGGCGAGGCGCCGCTCGGGCCGATGAGGACCTGGAGCTGTCGCTCCTGCCGGAGAATCGGGTAGTCCTTCCGGAGCGCCTCTTGGAAGGGCGCGACGAAGCTGCTGTCCGGCTGGATCGACATCACAGCCGGGAACCGGACCTGGGCGATCACGCCCACGAGCGGCGAGTTGCGGAGGGGTACCTCCTCGACGGAGGGACCGAACGGTGTCTCGATCGTCACTCTCCCAGTATACTTCCCACGAGGCAGCTTGGGAAGAGGGGAATCGATCTCCAGCAGCGTCCAGAGGCCACGCGTCACCTTCGAGACTCGGCCGGCCTCCGGGCGGTCGCCTCGAAGCCGACCACCTCGGCGAGCAGCGGCATCGAGGTCGGCGACCACGTTTCACGGGCGCTAGCCCATGCCTGAATGATCGTCGTTGCAGGTCAGGTTGTCGTCGAGGCACACACGCCCAGCGTGCAGCGCTACAAGGGTTGTCGGTATACGTCGGCACGGTGATCGATGCGCAGGATGTAGACCCGCGCTGCCTCGTCGTCGACGCGGTACAGCAGCCGGTAGGGTCCGCGGCGAGCGCTGAACGTACCCGCTAGCTCGCGTTCGAGAGGCTTGCCGACTCGGCGCGGTTCGCGGGCCAGATCGCCGTAGGCGAACTCGACGATTGCTGGGACGATCCGGGGCGGGATGTGGCGAAGGTTCCGCTGTGCGGACGCGGCGAAGCGGACTTCATAGGGCACGCCGGCTGCTCACCGGCTGCGCTTGGGAACAGAGAACTCGGCACGGATCTCCTCCTCGCCGTAGGTCCGGCCTGCCGCGATGTCGGCCTCGGCCTCGGCGATGGACTCGCGGATGCCCGGCTGGGACAGCCAGAACAGGGTCTCTTGGATCGACTCCCACTCGTCGGCGCCGATCAGCACCGCAGCCGGCGTGCCGTTCTTGGTGATCACGACCTGTTCATGGGTGATCGACGTGGCGTCCACCAGCTCGCTGAGCTTGTCACGAACCTTGGAGAGGGGCAACGTCTGCATGGCTCCATACTACGCCAGAATACTGCCCTGCACAACGCCAGAACAGGGCGAGACCCGGCGTCGTGCCACGAACGCCTCGGTGCCTCGGCGGGCGCTCGGGTCGCCGGTGGACGAAGGCTCAGCCCTGCGCCCCCATTGCGCCCCATGAGCCCGCAGAATCACGCCAAGTGATGCCATCTCGGGCGCTGCGCCGCTCAGCAACGCCGCAGGTGAGCGGCTATATTCGTTTGGTATGGCTGCTCCGAAGAGGGGGGCCAGGAGCACTGATAATGCTGAGGTCAGCGGCCATGGCAAGCCTTCGCCTTCCGT
>JAJZJY010000371.1 GCA_021809885.1 Actinomycetes bacterium | reverse complement strand
ATCCCCGATCTGCGGGGCGCACCGACAGGAGCCTGGCCGCCGCGTCGGTTCTAGCCGACACGGCTTGGACCAGGCGGGTGAGCTGGCCGACGTGTCCATTCCGGGGGTTCTGGAACTTGTCGATCCGGGATCGGAGAGTGCGCTGCGACACGGCGGCGTAAACGTCCTTGACTTCGCAGACCCACAGACGCCCGCGCACCGGGTCGGCGACGAGCAGGTCCAGCTCCCCGGGAAGTTGGAGGCCGGCAACAGCGGCGTGGTGCGGCTCGATGTTCGCCTGGTTCGGTAGGCCGAGCGAGCGGGCGACCGCTGCCGCTTCCCGCTCCAGCTCACGGTTGGCGATCTGACGATAGCGGTTGAAGGCGTTGGTCACGCTCTTCGGCAGATAGCCGGGGTGCCAGGGGAGGCGGCCGTCCTGCACGTACCCGGCGAAGATGCCCTGAGTGGCGAAGATGCGCCACGGCATGAGGATGAGCCGGTCACCAAGGAGTGGTAGCGGCTGCATGGCCAGGCGGTGGCGGCGGTGCTCTTGCTCCCAGTAGCGGACGCCCTCGGTGCGAAGCGACTCGCCGTCCAGCACGAGGCGGCTGAGAGCGGCCTCGATCTCGGTCAGCGGCAGGCTCGACCAGGAGACAGCGGCATCTCGAAGCTCGTCGCGCGACGCGGTGGCGACGCGGTCGTCCCCGTGTCCCCAGGTGACCGCCGTGCCGAGCACGGCGTTGAAGCCGTCGATGCCGGTTCCCCATGAGGTCCGGAGGGCCCCGTCCGCCCCGAGCAGGCTACGCGGGACGTTCGAGAGCTCCGAGAGTGAATGGAACGGCTCCGACGTGCGTGACCGGTCGGCGTCGAGGTGCACGTGGCTGTCGCTGGCCGGCCCCTCCTCAGCTTCTGGCCGAGTGCGGAACCGGTGCGCCCGATCGGCTGCCAGGTAGCCGGGAACATCGAAGCGGAGCGGAGCCTCGCGACGCGGGGCATCCGCGGCTTCGGCACCGCTGTTCGGTCCAGAAAGGACGCTGACGTAGCCCCCCTCTCCCACCACGACGACGAGGCCGTTCAGCCCGCGCTCGGCACCGGAGAGCGCCAGGGCGGTCTCGATCGCCAGACCGGCAAGATCGGTCGCCTCGGCCAAGTCGAAGCAGTCGGGTAAGAGGGTGCCCGTTGGCGGGTTCGCGATGAGAAGCTCCAGGAGGAGCTCCAGTGGCCGCGTCCGCTCGGCGGCTTCGGGTGCCTCCAGCGCGAGCTCCTGCCAGGTCTTGGCCCAGGGAGCAGCCAATGCCCGCTCGAGCTCGACCGCTGCCCGAGCCCGCTCGGCGAAGGC
This sequence comes from Actinomycetes bacterium, assembly GCA_021809885.1. GTDB lineage: Bacteria > Actinomycetota > Acidimicrobiia > Acidimicrobiales > Palsa-688 > JAKAQB01. The sequence goes on along the minus strand of JAJZJY010000371.1, from coordinate 4,016 downwards.
GTCATTGAGGTGCTCGGCGACCGCGAGGACTGCGTCGGGTGACCACCCGGCCAGCTGTTCCGTGAGCGCCGACTCCACGGCAGGGATGATCTCGCTCTTGCAGAGCCGGACCGCTTCCTCGCCCGAACAACAGCCGGCGGGAAGTGCCCTTCGTAGGATCTCTCGAAACAGTGCACGGCTGGCCCGCGCCCGACTGGCCACCGAGCGGGGCAGAGACACCTGGCCCTTGGCTCGGTAGGTGAGCGTCGTCTGCTCGAAGTCGAGCATGGCAATCGGCGGGGCCCCTTCCCAGGCAACGAGGAACGCTTCCCGAATCGCAGACCACCTCGCGCCTCCTGTGTCAGTGCCACGAAGCCGGGCGGCGCAGTGGACCAGCGCCTCACCAAGAACGCGGTGCGCCGAGAGAGGATCGGCGGCGAGCAGTTCCAGCCAGTCCGGCCCCAAGAGGAGGTCCATCACAGGCTGTGGCGAGTCCTGCGTCGCGAAGGCGATACCGACGCTCTCTTCGTCGCTTCCAGGGGGTCGGGCGGTGGTCAGGCGGACCGCTACGGATATCGGGCGTGCGTCGGGCATGGTGAGAGCCGCAGCCACAGCGGGCGATCGCGCAGCCGTGAGCAGGATCCCGTCCGCGATACCGACGGCGAAGGCAGGGTCAAGTCCGAGCGCTGCCATCTCCAGGTTCAGCTGCGTCGCCACGACCAGTGGAGGTTCAGAGCAGACGAGGCATGCCTGACGGTCTGCCGTCCAGAGGGTCGCTTGAGATGGCGTGTCGAGCCGGGACGAGTACCAGTCCGAGACCGAAGGCAGCCCAACCGCGGTGAGCACCGCTTCGATCGGCTCCCAGGCGGCGCTCGTCACCCACGCGTCGTCATCTGGAGTGGGATCGACGAGGATCGCCAGCCCGTCCGTCCCGGTCGGGTTGATCGCCCCGAATCGCCTCCAGTGACGCCAGAGGTCGGAGAAGTCCAACCATCCGAGCTCGTCGACCCCCGGCCGGCTCGCCACCTCGTCGAGGAACTGGTAGACGAGATCTGCCCCAATCTCGGCGCGGTTCGCATCGAGAAACATCGAAGCCAGCTCCTCGACGTGTACCTGGACCTCGCCGGGCGGCCTCGGGCCTTGTTCCTGGAACGGACCGCCGTAGAGGACCACCCGGTGGACGGCTGCATCGTCGGCTACCGGAACACCCCCGTCCTGCAGCGCCCCAGTGTCGATGCTGGCCAGTACGGCCTCGACGGCGTCGAGCGAACTACCGAGTTCGCCCGAAGACAGCCCACTTGCCGTTCCGACGACAAAGGCGTGACGGTGGCCGGGCACCAGGACCATTCCCAGGCCGAGACCGGGTGACGACGGCGCGATCGGTAGATCGAGATCGAGCCGCTCAGGATCGGGCCGGCCAGGAGTCCGGAGAATTGAGACCGCCCGTCGCTCGGTGATCGTCTGCACGCGCCTGACGCTGTCCTCATCTTCCGCGGCCTCAGCCGCCAGGTACGCCGTGGCCGCCGCCAGCGCGCTGATGTTCAGGGCGGCCGGTACGGCGTGGACAGCGGTGCCGACATCAACGGCAAGCGCCCTACCGAGGGTCTGCGCGCTGGGATGCAAGTCGATGGAGAGACCGGCGCCCGCGACGGTCGCCCATCGCCAGGCGGCACGGGCTTGTTTCGGGTGAGTGCAGGCCGCGATCCAGGCTTCTGGTGGCGCCAACACCCCGGCAACGGCTACTTCCTCCTCGGTCACGAAGGCCGGCGTGCGGGCGATCCGCTTCACGCGTTGGGCCAGGAGCTCGTCTTCTGGCTCCGGAAGATCCCTGGCAAGCGGCCCGGACGGCCAGGTCGGCGCCAGCCGAGCGAGGCGATGGTCGCAGTAGCGCAGCCCGACCTCAAGGAGGTCGGCGAGAGAGAACCCGTAGCGGCCCAGCACGAAGTCGTCGATGGCGGCGGCAGTCGAAGCGAGGATCCGCAGCGTCTGGGACGGGTCGGAGTAGGCGCCGGGATGAACCCGCAGCCGATGGCTGCCGACTCGGTGGCGGACGATGAGGCGCGGGTCGTTCTGCCAGCAGTCTTCGACCGGGCGGACCTGGGGAGCGGTCCTGCGTGCCGCGGAGAGGAGGCGAGGTAGGTCGGCAGGCCTGGCGAGCCGACGCCCACTTGGCGGGTTGGTGATCGCCCGGGCCCACAGGAGCGAAAGCGATGCCAGGCGGTGCCCGCCGGCAGGCGAATCCGCCGCTGCAGCGAGGAGCGAAGCCATGCTCGAAGCCTCGAAAGCCGAAAGGGTGCGGTCGACGCTTTCCCAATCGAGGGTTGTCCAGTCCGGCGCGGACTGCTGCCGAGGGTCCCGGGTACGCGCGTCACCACCTTGCCGGCGACCAGCATCTCGGTGTCCGCGACGACTCACAAACTCAAGATCGTATCGGAGCTTCGTGAGTCATGCGCGTGAGTGGAGCGATTCGCGAAGAGGGAGTAGGCTCTCGTTTCATGGCAGCTAGCGATACGCGACAAGCTGTGATGCGGCTCGCCCATGAGCATCCCGATTGGCTCCCAGTGCTCCGGGCAGCGTGTACCCAAGCTCGGGCAACGGAGCGCACCTGCGGCGAGTTCGCCGGCACTTGGGTCCTCCAGGAAGTGGCCAAGGGAACCGGCCGGCCTGAGTGGCGACCGGGGCTCCGCCTCTTGTCGAGCTTCGGGCTCATCGAGAAGACGGACACGGCGCGCGGCGGCAGGAGGGCGTACTACCGGATGCCAGATCGGGACGGTGTTGAACTGGCCCTCGCAGAGATCGGAAGCTGACGTGTCGAGCTTGCAAGACGCCGCCTTCACGTGTGAAGTGTGCGGGCGTACGAGTAGGGCGATCGGTGAGTGGGCAGTTGTCGGCATTGCTTCGGGAGGTCTGGTCGGTGGTCTCGATCCGCAGAACTGCGCGGGGTGTCACGACGTCATGACCAGCCACGGTGTGGTTCCACGAATTTTCAACGCCGATGGGAGCAGTAGCCCGATCCCAAGGCCTGAAAGCTGAGCCCTTGAGTCAAAGACAACCGGGAGTCGGCCGTCTATTGAGCCCGAACATCGGTGGAACCACTCCAGATGGATGGACCCCACTTCGCGAGCAGCCTGTACCATCGACCGATCGTTATGCTCGTCTCCTATCGGCTGGAGTTCCGCCCGACCGTGGGTCGACCGCGTTGAGAGTCGAGGTCGAAGCCTCCGCGTCGGCCGAGGAACTCGAGGCACTGAGAGCTGTCCTCATCGAATTCGGCATCGATGCCGGCGTCGAGCCGACTCGTGGGTACAAGGCCGCGGTCGAGGTCGTGACCCTCGTCGTTGTGGTCGGAGGACTGGCGCTCACTACGCTGTCAGCGGCAGCCAAGGCGTTCGGGAAGGAGATCGGCGAGGCTGCAGGTGAAGTGTTCGCGCCACTCGTTAAGCACTTCTGCGAGCGCCTCATAGGCGCCCGGTCGCGGCCCGAGCGAGCGACACCAGCGGTCGTGGTCGAAGCCGAAGAGATCCACCAGTCGCTGGTTATCGAGGCGGGTCTCCCGCTTGAGGCATTCCAGCAACTGGCAGAAGGTGACGTACCCGACGCCCCTCACTCCGGGATGGTGCGCTACGACCGCACTGAGCGTCGGTGGCGAGCGGCGTGGGACAATCCCGATATACCAGATGAGTACCGCGAAGGTTGAACGTCGCTCTGCGAGTCGTCCCTGCCGCTCGTTATCTCCGTAGGGCGCGCCATCTGTCGAGACCTGGCGGCAGAGCAGGACGCGGCAACTGGAACCCGGCCTCGATGGTCAGCGAACGTCGCGAACCTGCCGGTCGCACGCGTTCCCATGTTTGCCGGCTCCCCCCGAGTGTCTGGTTCCCCCCGAGGGCTCGAACCTGCGACCACAAGAGCGCTGCTGACGATCAAGTAATTCCCGACTGAAGGGGCGCTGGCGATCAAGTAATTCCCGACCCCCTCGATCACGAACTTCCCGACCTGGTCCTGCAAATTGCAGCGAAGCTCTCCTCGTCCAACCCCGG
>JAJZJY010000370.1 GCA_021809885.1 Actinomycetes bacterium | reverse complement strand
ATCCCGCCCCCCGACGGTGGCACCCTCGTGCGCATCATGCTGCCCACCGTGGAGGAGGAGGAGCCCTCCCCGCCGATCGGGAGCTGGGAGCAACGTGCGCCGGCGCAAGGTGTGCCGGAGCAAGGTGTGCCGGCGCCGATGGCTCCTCCCCCACCGCCTTCCTAGGCGATAGGGTCATGGACGGTGGCATAGTGAGCGAGCCGCTCGTCGTAGCTGAGCAGTTGCCCGCCAAGCTCGCGAGCTGTAGCCAGGACGATGGCATCAGGCAAGCGCAAACGATCGTGATGGGCCCGGAGCACGGCGGCATGTTCGGCCGTCCTCGCGTCCAGGGGTGACACGCGGATACCCATGGCAGCGATCGCCTCGCGGGCGTCACGGATGCGAGCCACACGTGCGAAGGCCACCATCGCCTCGCTATAGGCGCTCGCTGGAGCGATGAGATCCATCGACGTCTCGTCGGCGGCTTCGACGTCGTCTACTGCACGCTGATGGTGAGCGTCTGCGTTGTCGAGCAGCCCGATGAGGACGCTGGCGTCGAGGATCAGCGCTGCCACTCGTCCCGCAGCTGGTTGAGTTCCTCAGGTCGATAGATCCCGGTCGCGATGCCGGCGTGGCGACGCACCCGGGAGCTCCGAGCCGCTATCACGATCTCGCCGGCGCCAGCCGGCCGCACCGTCACCTCATCGCCTGGTCGCAGCCCTGCGATCCGCAGGGCGTCGACCGGGAGCGTCACCTGGTTCTTGGAAGACACCTTGGTCATGGCCTTTACTATAGCGGATGAAAAGTAAAGGCGTGGTCGCGCTCAGCGACCGTCCAGCGGGATTAGATTCCGCCAGGGAGTCTTCGGCGGAGCCCTTGTCCGGCTCGTGCCGCCGCGGGTCGGTTTCGCGGCATCGAGGAGGTCACGATGAGCCGGGGAGCACGTCGTCGGGCCCTGGGTCACCGACATGACGACCCGGCGTCTCAGGCTCGGACCGGCGCTGGGGGCGGCAGGCTGTCGCTGCGGCGGGCGAGGTTGACCGCGTGGTCGCCGAGGCGTTCGTAGAAGCGGGCGACGAGGGTGACCTGGGCGGCGACGGCAGGCTCCATGGCCCCCGTAGCAACCTCGGTGGTGAGCCGGTCGTGGAGGATGTCGAGCTCCTCGTCGGCTTCGTCGAGCTCGGTGCTGGCGGTCTGGCGGATCGCGTAGGCGGCGGTGGTCGACTGCCACATCTCGACGGCGACGTGGCCCATGCGGGCCACGATCCCCCGGCTGGCGGGGCTCATCTCGGCGCCCAGGTTCTTCTGCGCCCGTTGGGCGATGTGCTCGGCCAGGTCGGCGGAGCGCTCGAGCTCCGGGAGGATCAGGAGCAGGCCGACCAGGTCGCGCAGCGGCGGCCGGTCGGGGCCGCCGCTGTCGACGAGCTCCCATATGGTGGTGGTGAGGGCGGCGGTACGGGCGTCGATCTCGTCGTCGGCCGCCACCACCGCTTCCGCCAGGCGGGTGTCGGCATCGAGGAGTGCCGCCGTGGCCCGGGCGAGCGCCTCGCTCACGAGGGCGAACAACTCGACCACCGAGTCCTTCAGGTCCTTCAGTGACTCCACGGGACGAACCTACCCAACGGGGGGTTCCCGCCTGTTCACCCGCTGTTCACGTTGCCGTTGACATCCCCGGCCCGATGTGGCAGGACTGCCACCGAGGGGAGCCGCAGAGGGGAAAGGAGCCGGAGGAGTGGCGACAGGCCTGGCAGCAGTCGGCGGGGCGGGGCCGCCCGGCATCGTCGTCGCCGTCGTGCTCGCCGCTGCGGTGGCGCACGCCGGCTGGAACCTGTGCGCCAAGATGATCGCCGACCAGGTCGTCGCCTTCTGGCTGATCAGCGGCGCCGCTGCGATCGCGGGCGCAGCCCTGTGGGCGGCCGCCGGTTCCCCGCAGGCGGCGGCCTGGCCGTACCTGGCCACCTCGGTCGGCCTGCACGTCGTCTACAACCTCAGCCTCCTCAACTCCTACCGCCTCGGCGACCTGAGCCGGGTGTACCCCCTTGCCCGGGGCCTGGCACCGCTGCTCGTCACCGGCGGCGCCGCGCTCGCCGCCGGGGAGCGGCTCAGCCCGCTCCAACTCGGCGGCATCGCCGTCATCGCCGGCGGCCTCGTGAGCCTGGTGTGGCTCGGGGGCGGTGCCCCCGGCGGCGACCGGCGCGCCACGGTCCTCGCCGTGACAACCGGCGTGCTGATCGCCGCCTACAGCCTGAGCGACGGGCTCGGCGTCCGCCACGCCCACAACACCCTCGGCTACGCCGGCGTGCTGTTCCTGGCCGAGTCGGGGGTCCTCGTCGCCGGCCTCGGCTTGTGGCGCCGCCGGCTGCTCCCCGCCGCTCCCTCCAGGACGTGGGCGATCGGCACCTTCGGTGGCGCTCTCTCCGTCGCCACCTACTGCGCCGTGCTGTGGGCGCAGACGCGCCTCGACCTCGGGGTCGTGTCGGCCCTGCGCGAGACCAGCGTCGTCGCCGCCGCCCTCCTCGGCGCGGTCGTGCTCCACGAGGGATCGGCGGCCCGGCGGGTCGCCGCCGCCGCCGTTGTGTGCGCCGGCGTGGCTGTGCTCGTCATCGCCTGACCGCAGCGGCCCGGGCGGGGCGGGGCGGGTAGTACGGTTGCCGGCGAGCCCAGGTGGTGGAATCGGCAGACACGGGAGCCTCAAAAGTTCCTGCCCGCAAGGGCGTGCGGGTTCGAGTCCCGCCCTGGGCACCCGACCCGACCTGACCCGACCCGACCCGACCCCACGACACCACGCGACGCTCCACCCACCGGCCAGCGCCAGCCAGCCCAACCCATGCAACCACCGTCACCCGCGCGCAGGTGTCACGGCGCGAACCCGGTTGGGCGACGCGGGCCGTCACAACCCCATCCCCGACCGTCACGGTCCATGCCGCGAGATCGTTCGAGAACCTGCCGGAGGAGCGGGAGCACGGCCCGGTCCTTCGCCCGTCCCGCGGCCTCCTTCGACCGAATCACGTCAGCAAGCGCGGCGACCGAGACCTCGAGGGCATCGGTGAGCCGCTCCCGGGTTGCACCCCGGCGGAGGTCTTCGTAGCCCCGGGTACCGTCAGGGAGAAGGGCGATGTCGAGGTGGCCGTACTTGGTCGTGTAGGTCCACGTAGTGCCTTGATCGAAGGAGCGCTCGTCCAACGGCACCTCGATGGGGCACTCGAGGTCGGGGACAGGCAACTTCGCCTCGAGCTCCCTGAGTGCAGCGGCCAGCCTGACAAAGTTGTCACGGCTCCTTGCGGGGGTCACGTCGACGTCTCGAACGCTGAGCTGTAGCACTCCTTGGAGCTCTCAGCCCACCAAGGAGCGACCTCGTCTTTCATGCGGTTCCAGACGTAGCGCATCGCCTCAGCCGACCAGGGAACAGGCTCCGAGACCGGCCGGTAGTCGCCCTTGCGCTCGCCGGCCGCCACCTCGGCCACATGTGTCTTGCGGCGCCCCTCGTTCATCTCGACGAGGTACCCGATCCTCGCAGCCGCCTCGGCGAAGCCCTCGGCCTCCCCCGCTCTCGCCCCCTGGCGAAGCGCCAGGGTCCTGAAGACCTCCCTGGCTGCCAGCTGGTCCTCGACCAGTGCCTTCGCCCAGTTCCAAGCGAAGCGCCTGGCACCCTGATGGGAGGGGATCTCCGGGTGCCTCCCCGGGCGGTCCACCTCGTAGCGATAGGCCTGGAGCACCCACCCCGCAGGAAGCGTCGCCTTGCCCATCGCCTACACCCTCGCGCCGGGCTGTGACAGCTCCCCCGGCCCGAGAGCGCCCTTCGCGCAGTCGACCGCCTTGATCGCCCGGTTCATTCGCCCACCAGAGCGCGCTGGATGAGCAGCAGTCGCCAACCCCCTGATCGAAGCCCGAACGTGAAGGCCTCACCCGTCCCGACCCGGGAGGTCTTGCTGACTCAGCGGGCGGGCGAGACGACGAAGGTACCGGCCATGCCTTCCTCCGCGTGGCCGGGGACCGGGCAGAGGTACTGGTAGGTGCCGGCCGTCGAGGCGGTGAAGCTGAGGGTGCCGGTGTGCATGCCGGCCGAGGTCGACTCGCCGAGGAACCAGAGCGCAGCGCCGGGAAACGCCACCGCGGCGGTCATCATCGGCATCGGCGAGGACCCCGCGCCCTGGGCGGCGACGACAAACCCGTGGGCCATGTCGCCGTCCGCGTTCACGAGCTCGATGTGAACCTCCGCTCCGGAAGGGACGATGATGATCGGGTTGATCATGCCGGCGATGCGGAAGTTCTCCCCTGGCATCGAGGGGCTGGCGAGCACGGCGAGGTCGACGCTCGTCGTGGAGAAGACGAGGCGGTTCGCCCCGTGATCAGACGTCGCGCCGGCCGGCACCGCCTCCCCGAGCCGGGCGGCATGAGCCGGGCTCACCCGGGGGCCGGGGGCGTCGGCGAACAGCCGGCCCATGGTCGTCCCGGGACCGCCGCCGCCCATCATGAAGCCGGGCAGGTCCTGGCCGCGCATCCAGGCGGGGGCGTTCGCCCCGCCCATCATCCAGCTGTAGCCGGATGGGCCCATCATCCACCCATAGCCGCCGCCCATCATCGAGGCCGTCCCGTAACGGTCCACGACCGACTGGTAGTAGTCGTAGGCCGAGGACGACGAGGTGACGCTCGGGGCCGACGAGTCGCCGAGCGACAGGCCGAGCCCGGCGCCGAGCCCGCTGGCGGCGAGGGCGGCGACGACGAGCGCGACGAGCCCGCGGCGTCCAGGGCGCTGCGGGGAGGGGGCGGGCGGTGTGGTGAGGGTCATGGTGCGGGCACCTCCTGTGTCCAGGTGCGATCGCGCTCGTCGGCGATGGCGAGCAGCGGCGCGGGGGCGGCGGGTCGCGAGCCGGGCGGCAGAGCCGGTCACTGCCTCAACGTTGCGCGTGCAACGCGCCTGGGGAGTAGGGCCATTCGTCCCGAACGCGAGGGGTCACGATGCCCGGCGCGAACCACCAGCTCAACGTGAAGACCTCACCCGGTCCGGCCCCGGCCGGCGGGTCTTCATCCTCGGAGCAGCGACCGCCAGAGGTGGTGCATCATGTCACCCATGAGGCCGGGCGCCACCGTGGAGCTACGGCAGCTCGAGTTGCTCGTGGCGGTGGCCGAGACCGGCAGCCTCGGCCAGGCAGCCAACCGCTTCGGATTGTCCCAGCCGGCCGTCAGCATGCGGATGACCGGCTTGGAGCGCGCCCTCGGGCTCCGGCTGCTGCAACGCGACCCGTCGGGCACCCGGCTCACCTCCGACGGCGAAGAGGTGGTCGTCGCCGCCCGCAGCGTGCTCGGGGCCGTCGCCGGCCTGGCGGGTGTCGCCGACCGGCTGAGGTCCGGGTCG
>JAJZJY010000369.1 GCA_021809885.1 Actinomycetes bacterium | reverse complement strand
GTCGCCGCGTTCGTCGCCGCCATCCGCCTGGTCGGAGGGGGCTTCGCCGACGACGATCTGGCGGGCTTTCTGGCGTCGGTACCGGCTGCCCTCCGGCGACCGATCCGACTGGGGTTCGCGCTCCTGGGGACGGGCCGCCCATGACCGACGCGTACAGGACATCCCGGCCGCGCGTGGTGATGGTGAACAACAGCGAGGAGACCTACACCCCGACCAACAGCGGAGCCATCGCCACCTGGATCTGGGAGGTCTCGCAAGCAGCCGCCGGAGAAGGCGTGGCCGTCTCGGTCCTCACCAGAGGAGCTGCCGTCGCGAACTACCCCGGCGACGACGTCACCGTCGTCCCGCGACCGGTGCTCTCCGACCGGCTACCCGTCGCCGTCGGGCAACGAGCCCTCCGCCGCGCGTCCGGTTGGCGGACCGTCGGGCTCGGGACGTACACACGTCACGTCCTCGCCGCGCTCCGCCGGCTCCCTCCCGGGGGGATCGTCGTCTGCCACAACGATCCTGAGTTGGCCGTCGTGCTCGCCCGTGCCCTCGATCGCGCCCGTGTGGTCCACTGGTTCCACAACCCGATCCTGACCTCCGACCGATGGCGGAGGCGATACCGCGTCGCTCGAGTCCGGTCGGTCGCCGTCAGCCGGGCGGTGGCCCGCACCGTCGAGCTGCTCTACGAGCTCCCGGGCGCCTCGGTGGAGGCCGTCATCAACGGGGTCGACCTCAGCCGGTTCGCCCCCGGCGGCAGCGACGAGCGGGGCGATCCGGTCAGGATCGGGTTCGTGGGTCGGACGGGGTGGGAAAAGGGGCTCGACGTCCTTCTGGAAGCCTGCCTTCGGCTGGTTCGCGAGGAACGGTTCGCGCTCCAGGTCGTCGGGTCCAACCACTGGGGTGAACGAGTGGACGATGCCTACCAGCGGCGTCTGGACGACCTGTTCGACCAGCTGGAGGCGGCCGGGTTCCCGGTCACGCGCCTCGGGCACGTCGGGCGGGCTGAGCTCCCCGGAGTGATGCGCGACACGGACGTCCACGTGGTCCCCTCCCGTTGGGACGAGCCCTGCAGCCTCAGCCTGTTGGAAGGGATGGCGACGGGCCTGGCGGTGGTCGCCACCGCCACCGGCGGTACGCCGGAAGTCCTCGGGCAAGCCGGCATGCTCGTGCCCCGGGACGATCCCGATGCGCTCGCCAGCACGCTCGAGACCCTGCTCGACGACGACCTCCGGGGGCGTCTGGGACGCAAGGCGCACCAGCGGGCCGAGGGACTGACCTGGGAGGAGGTCTGGCAGGCGATCGTCACCTGACGGGCGGGAACGGGCGTTCGGCCCGCGTTCGTCGAGCGCTCGGCCCGCGCTCGGGTCTACCCGGGATCGCCACCAGCCGTGGGGGCCGAGTCGGCGTCGCCGCTCCTGCGCACCCCGGCATGACGGCGCACGTACCGGACCACGTCGGCCGGTCCCACCCGGGGGTCGATGGCGAGCGAGTGGGCCGCCGAGCGGAGGACCTCCCGGTAGGCGCCCTCTTTCCGGGCGAACCGAGCGGCGTCATAGGCACTGCGGGCGTTCGTGTACCGGTTGAACCGCAATCCTTCCGTCGCCGCTTCCTCCAGGTCCCGACGACCTTGGCGACGAGCCCACCGGCGGTGCTTCCGCAGGATCGGGTCGATGTCCCACTGCGAGGTCCAGGGATCTCCGCTGGCGTTGCCTCCGTGGCGCCGGTAACAGACGAGCGGCTCGGGTACGAACACCAGGCGCGAAACCTGGGCAACCCGGAGAATGAAATCGAGGTCCTCACCGGTCGTGAGGACAGGATCGAACCCACCGGCCGCGTCGAAGACCGAGCGACGCACCATCACCGTGGACATCAACACAGCGAAGCGAGCCCGGAGCAGGTCGACGTACTGTGCCTCCCGACCGTAGTCGCCACCGCTCTCCCGACCAGCCTCGTCGATGACCCGAAATCTGCTGAAGGACATGCCGGCGTCAGGATCGCCTTGGAGCGCTTCGACCTGCCGAGCGAGACGTTCCGGAAAACAGAGGTCGTCGTGGTCAAGAAACGCAATGAACTCGCCCGCGGATCGGAACGCTCCGATGTTGCGTGCGCGCGATGCACCACTGACGGGCTCGGCGATCACGCGTACCCGCGGGTCTCCGTTCACGTCGGTGAAGTCGCCGGAACAACCGTTCACCACGACCACGACTTCCCAGTCTTCGTAGGTCTGCGCGACGACCGAGGCAACCGCCTCCCGCAGGTACGCACCGTCGACGTTGGTCGGGACGATCACGCTCACCTCGGGGCGGTGGCTCACGCCCACGGGACGACGCCTCTCCGCTGGGGCCTCGGGCATGACCGCATGGCAAAGGATATCCGCCCGACGATCAGGCGTCGGAGGAGCCGGGCGCTCCGCCAGGCAGTGCCTCTGGGCTCGCCTCCTCCGCCTCGGTGCGCACGTGGAGCGTTGCCTCGTCCCGACCGGCAACCCTGGCGCCGTGGTTCCGCGGCGCCGGCGCGCGGCCCTCCAGGCCGGTGGCCTCCCTCAAGGAAACCTCCGGACGGTCCGATGACAACCGCATTAGGTGGGTGCCCTACAGCGGAGAGAGACCAGAATGACAGTTTCACGTCGCCGCCGAGCCGCAGGCCGGCGCAGCGTCGCCCTCGGGGGCACCGCGCTCCTCGTCACGACGGTCATCCTGCCGATCACCACTTTCGGTGGCAACAGTGGGGCGGTGCTCTCCCAACTACCCACTCCAGCGACCACGCTGTGTGGTGTCTCGAATCCGGCACAGATCGAGGAGCCGGCGACGCCTGCCCCGACCAACCCCGTGTCCACCGTGGTGAGCAACGTGGCGATCACGAACTTCACCGTGGCCAATGGCGACCTGTACATCCTCTCCGGTGGCACGGTGAGCGTCGACACGACGAGCGGGCAGCCGATCTCGTCGTTCACCCTCCCGTTCTCGCAGAGCAACGCCAACACGGACATGGTCGTAGGCCCCAACGGCAGCGTCTACCTGTTCGGGGCGTTCAGCTTCGGCTGGGGCGTGGGGAAGATCAGCCCAACGGGTGGCCTCGACTGGTCGGCGCCCACCCCTTCGAGCCCGAACGGGCTCTACCCGTGGCATGACGCATCAGGCAACTTCGCCGTCGGCGTGATCGTGCGAGGCGCCTCGACGGGAGTCCTCATCAGTCAGTCCGGAGCGAACGTCGGCGTCGCACCTTTGCCGGCGACGGGCATCAACGACCTGGTCACGGTCACGCCCTCCGGTGGCCTCATCGAGACCGATGGGAGCTACGTCTACCAGTACAACTCCTCGGGGCAGAAGGTCGGGACCTTCGGGAACGCCGGGAACACGTCTGCCTCGGACAGCCCTGGCGCGCCCTACCACTTCTACCAGGAGGGGTTCGCAGCCCAGGTGGGCTCGACCATCTACGTGGCCAATGCCGGTGACCCGACCTACGGCGGAGGGATCGACGCGTTCACCACTCAGGGCATCCTGACCGGCTGGATCCCCAATACGACGCTCGGTGGCATCAGCTGGAACTCACCAATGGTCGTCGCAGGGGGTTCGCTCTACTTCGCCGGAGCCAACGGGCACGCGGTGACGTCCATCCCGCTCACCACGCTGGCGACATTGGCCGCCGAGCCGAACCAGCCGATCGAGGGCGGGTTCGGGAACGCGCTCGGCATCGGCGCCGGTCTCGTCACTCCGGCGACGGCCAACTACTTCGCGCCGGGTACCACCCCTCAGGTGTCGGCCACGTTCGATCCGTGGTGGGAAAGCTTGAGCTCGCACCTGGCGCTCAGCTACTGGGTGGCAGGCCAGTCCCAGGTCACGAGCAACGACTTCCCTGCCGCAACCACCGTCCCGCTCAGCGACGCCACGACCGCATCGGGCGGAGGGCTCACCCTCCCGCTCACGCTCCCGGGCAACGCCACCGGGCCAGGCGTCTACCTGGTCAACGCCGACCTGGTGAACACCACGTCAGGATCCACGATCGGGTCGACGTGCCTCACCTACTCGGTGGGCGCGGCCGGCGACGCACTCAACTTCTCCACGCTCTCCCCTGGTCTCGGCTTCGGGGGACCGGCCCCGGTGCGCGGCGTACAGCTCGCCCATGTGTTCGGGACAGGCTTGGACCGCGAAGGCCTCACCTGGTCGACGCTCCTGCCCGCCTGCAACCCGTCGGACGTCACGGTGGCAGCGTGCGGGCCGTCCGCGCTCACGTTCAGCGCATACGACCCGGTGACGGAGGAGGCGGCAGCGGCAGCAAAGGCACTGGGCGTGGCGTTCGAGGTACAGATCGGCCAGGGCGACCCGGTCGACTCCGCCGTGGCCAGCTACGGCAACGGGCTCTTCGAGGAGGACGTGCAGGCCATCGTCATGCACTTCGCCACGTCTGCGCCGGATCTCACCTACTTCGAGGCGTGGAACGAGCCGAACACCAACTGGTCCTCCCCGCAGAACTACGTCAGCCAGATCCTGGCTCCCGTCTACCAGGCCGTGCAGGCCGTCAACGCGGCGACGGGTCGGCACGACCAGGTCATCGGTGGCACGGTGATCGGCACCGGTGCCGGGAGCATCGCCTGGTGGGTGGCGATCGGTGCCGCCGGCGGGTTCTCCGACATGAACATCGTCGGCATCCATCCCTACACCGAGTACAACATGTCCTACGAGGAGGAAGGCACGGTCAGCGGCATCGAGCAGATCAAGCAGGTCATGGCCCGCTTCGGCGCGTCGGCGCTCCCGATCTGGGACACCGAGCAGGGCTTCTGGTCCGACGGGTACTCGTCGTACTACGACGCCGGGAACTGGGCAGCCCGGGCCTGGATGCTCCAACGCTCGCTCGGCATCACCAAATGGAACTACTACATCACCGAAGGCGCCTTCGGCGGTGTGGGCACGTCGTACTCGCTCATCCAGGGCAGCAACGAGGACGACTACGTGAAGCCGGACGGGATCTCCCTCATGACCGTCTCGCACCTGCTCGGAGATCGACCGTACCTGGGCTCCGTACCGACGGGAATTCCCCACGCGGATGGCATGCTCTTCGGGCCGACCCCCGGCGGGACGCACGACGTCGTGGCTCTCTGGACGAACGGCCTCCCGGTCGCCGCCTCCGTCACCGTCAGCTCGGGGAGCGTGCCGCTCACCGTCCCGACCACCGGCACGCTGGGCCAACCGGGTTCGCTCACGGTGACGTCAGCCTCGGGAAGCGGCAGTGGAACGTCGCTCAAGCTGTCCGGGGCGCCGATCTACCTGACCGTGCCCGACAGCGTGACACTCGGCGTCCATCCGGCGGAGAGCTTCGGGCCTGATCTCCTGCTTGCCAGTGGCGTGACCGCCACCGCG
>JAJZJY010000368.1 GCA_021809885.1 Actinomycetes bacterium | reverse complement strand
GTCGGCGGGCGAGCGGTCCGGTTTGCTGGTCCATGTGGACCGCCGCCCTCGGTATCGCTCGCCGCTGCGTGTGCGCGAGCCGCGCCGGCTTCCCCGCTCGCTCGATCACCGAGAGGTCGTCGCTCTGGTGGGCAGCTTGCGCAGCTGGCGGGACCGGGCGATCGCGGGGCTCATGGTCTTTTGCGGGCTGCGGTCCTCCGAGGTGCTCGCTTTGGAGGTGAGAGACGTCGACATCGGCGGTCGCTGGCTCGCGGTGTGTGGCAAGGGCGCCAAGGAACGCCGGGTGCCCTTGGACGTGGACGTGGCCGGGACGATCCAGACCTACCTGCTCGCCGAGCGGCCCGAGACGACCGCCAGCGCGCTGTTCGTCGTCGCCAAGGGCCCCAATCGAGGTCAGCCGCTCAGCCCGGCGGGCCTGCGCACGATCTTCCGCTACCACCGGGCGGTGTCGGGCGTCGATGCCGGGCATCCACACGCCCTGCGCCACACCTTCGGGACCGCCCTCGCCGAGGCAGGGGTCGACCTGGCGGTCATGCAAGCCCTCCTCGGCCACTCCCATGTCGACACCACCGCCCGCTACGTTAACTCTCGGGAATTGCATGGGACGCGAGCGAAAGCCCAGGTGGCCTGATCAGCGGGCCGCTCGAAGAGCGGGGAGTCGCGCTTCGTCCACAGCCTCCAACCTGCTGGGTTGTGGACCGATCCCGCCTGATGCATGATCCCAGCTCCCAACGGGAGCGGCGGAGGTCAGGTGGAGCGCGGTGAACTCGCAGGTTCTGCACATCTCGAGGTGGTCGGTGGGGTGGCCCAGCTTCACCCCGAGGACGCGATGTTCGAGGCGATGTTGCGCGGCTGGCGCGCCCAGCAGGTTGCCCGGGGCCTGAGGGCAGAGACGATCGAGGCCCGTGAGCGCCTGGTGCGCCGCTTCGCACAGGAGACGAACGACTACCCGTGGCGCTGGGGGCCGCGTCACGTCGAGGAGTGGACGCTCACCCTCACCGGCGAGAAGCACCTCGCTCCCTCGACGATCCGCGGCTACCAGGTCGACCTCCGGCTCTTCGGTGACTATCTCACCGACGCCCGCTACGGGTGGGCGCGCCTTTGCCAGGACTCCTTCGGCGAGGACGTCTACCCGGTCGCCATCTGCCACGAGTGGAACACGATCGCCCACCTCGCCGACTACGAGGGCAACCCCGAGGCGCGCCCGTTCACCCGAGAAGAGCTGCAGGCCTTCTTGGACTACGCGGACGCGCAGGTCGAGCGCGCCCTCTCATCGGGCCATAAGGGCGTGCTCGCCGCCTACCGCGACGCGACGCTCTTCAAGGTCCTCTACGGCTGGGGGCTCCGACGAACCGAGGCGGCACGCCTCGACCTCGTCGACTTCGGCCGCAACGCTGAGGCGCCACAGTTCGGGGAGTTCGGCACCCTCCACGTCCGCTACGGCAAGGCGAAGCGGGGCAGCCCGCCGCGGCGGCGGAACGTCCTGTCGGTCATGGACTGGGCGGTGGAGGCTGTCGCCGACTATGTCGACAACATCCGGCCCCGCTTCTCCTCGGAGGAACACCCGGCGCTGTTCTTGACCGAGCGGGGCGGGAGGATCAAGCCGGCGGAGATCAATGCACGCTTCGTCGCCTACCGCGCCGCGCTCGGCCTTCCGGCTGCCCTCACGCCCCATTCGCTCCGGCACTCCTACGTCTCCCACCTCACCGAGCAGGGGGTCGACCGGCGCTTCATCCAGGTCCAGGTCGGCCACGAGTCCGATGCCTCGACCGCCATCTACACCCACGTGAGCGGCGAGTTCATGAACGCCGCGCTGCGCCGGGCGCTCGTCCGGGCCTTCGGCGAGGAAGGGGCGGCACCGTGAGCGCGCAACGGCTCGACTACCGCTGGAACCTGCGTCAGATCATGGCCCGCCACGGCATGTTCTCGACGACCAACCTGCTTGCGCCCCTGTCGGAGCGGGGCATCACGCTGTCGACGAGCCAGGTCTACCGCCTCGTCGTCGACCGGCCCGAGCGGCTCTCGCTCGAGATCTTGATGGCGCTGCTCGACATCTTCGGCTGCGAGATGACCGAGCTCATCGAGCCGGTCGCCGTGGCGGCCCCTCACAGCCGAGCCCGGGCCGTTGGAGGGGAGAAGGGGATCGGCGCACTGCGACCGAGAAGAGCGCGCATCGTCGGGCCCGAAGGGTGACGCCGAGAGCGCACGAGGTCGTGCGTGGCGATCCGCTCGGCGTCATCTGCGATGCGGTCGGAAAGATCGAAGATGGGCTCTCTCCCGAGCAGGTACGCGCCATCGTCGAAGCGGTCTCGGGTGGTCGGGCGAAGCGGCGACAGCTGGCGGTGGCCCTCACCGAGCGGCCAGCGGTGCTCGAAGACGGCCGCTCACCCGCGCCACGCTCGGTCGGCGACCTGCTGGCCGCGCTGCGCCACGCCGGCGCGACGGGGGTCTCGGCACCGCGCTGTGCGGGCTGCTCGAAGGAGCTACGGACCCTCCAGCGCCGAGGCGCCGACTGGTACTGCTCGGTGTGCGTGTCCGAGCCGATCACCTGTGCGCTGTGCGGCGAGCAGCGCCAGATCGTGACACGTGACCGGCAGGGACAGCCGCGTTGCCGCTCTTGCCTACCCGAGGAAGACCCCCTGCAGGCGATCGTCGCGGTGGTGGCGAGCGTGGATCCGCAGATCCCCGCCGCGGCCGTCCGGGCTGCGGTTGCTCGGACGACCTCTCGCGCCGGGCAGCGTCGCCGGCTGGCCTGGGCGCTCGAGGACCGAGCTGATCTGCTCACCGGCGCCGGGGCGGAGGCGCCAGCCCCCTCGCTGCTCCGGTTCATCGACGCCCTCCTCGAGTCCGGATCGGAGAAGATCGTCCGGCCGCCCTGCCCGTGCTGTGGACGGGTGAGGACGCTGTCGAAGACCCGGGAAGGCTTGCGGATCTGCCGCAACTGCTCTGCCAAGGCCCGGGCCGTCTCGTGCTGGCGCTGTGGGGCGGTTCGCGAACCGGCGACGAGGGACGAGCAGGGTCACCCACTGTGCCCGCACTGTCTCAGCACCGATCCGGCGAATCAGGAGGCCTGCATCCGCTGCGGGCGTCTCCGGCCCGTCAGCGTGCGGAGCAACGGCGGCCCGATCTGTCCGAGCTGTCGTCCCCGCAAGGAGGCGACCTGCTCGATCTGCGGGCGTCTCGCCCCCTGTGAGATCTCCGTGCTCACCAACAAGGCGTGGTGCGCCGCCTGCCAGCAGCGTTGGGCCCGGTGCAGTCGCTGCGGGGAGGTTCGCCAACTACACGGCGGCAGCCTGGAGGCGCCGCTGTGCGCGCCGTGCGTCTGCTCTGACGTTTCCACCCTGGCCCGTTGCCCGGTCTGTGGCATCCGCGCCCAGCAGCGCGCCGGACCGTGCGCCCGGTGCACCTTCGCGGAGCGTGTCCACCAACTCCTCGCTGGGAAGGACGGCGAGATCCGCACCGAGCTCCGGGGCCTCTACGAGAACCTGGTCGCAACCGACCAGCCCGACACGGTGAAGAGCTTCATCCGCAAAGGCGTTGGCGCCGCGGTCCTTCGTGAGCTCGCGAGCGGAACGCGCCCGCTCAGCCATGCGGCCCTCGACGAGCTCGGCGGAACGAAGCCGATCGAGCACCTCCGCGCGGTCCTCGTCGCCACCGCTGCGCTCGCCCCGCGCGACGAGCAGATGGCCCGCCTCGAACGCTGGGTCGTGGCGGCCGTCGCCGAGCGCGCGGACCCGGAGGAGCGGCGCCTCCTCCAGCGCTACGCGCTCTGGCACCTGCTCCGGCGGTTGCGGCAGCGAAGCGGGGACCTCGAGATCACCCACATCCAGGCGACCGTCGTGAAGAGTCACGTACGGGCGGCAGTGGCGCTGCTCGACGGGTTCGCCAGCCATCAGCTGACACTCCGCAGCGCCGGGCAGGGGGATCTCGAGGCCTGGCTGGCCTCCGATGAGGCCGCTTACCGCCGCGACGTTGGCCACTTCCTCCGCTGGGCGGCGAGCGAGAAGCTCACGAGCCTGGAGCTGCCGGCGACCCGCTGGGTCGGGCCATCGGGGCCGATCGACACCGAAAGGCGCTTCGCGACGGCGAGGAGCTTGCTCGGTGAGGCCGCGATCGATCTCGGCGACCGGGTCGCCGGCCTCCTCGTGCTCCTCTACGCCCAGCCCGCCGCTGTGATCAGTCGACTCAGGGTTGCAGCGGTCGAAGAGGTGGACGGGGCGGTCCGCCTCCACCTCGGGACCGAGCCGATCGTTGTCCCTTCCCCGCTCGACGTGCTCGTGAGCGACCTTGTCGCCAATCGCCGTGGTCATGCCGCACTCGGTGGCCGAGGGACCTCCCCGTGGCTGTTCCCCGGCGGCCAGCCCGGCCGCCCGATCAGTGCGAGCCGCCTGGCGGAGCGGCTCCGAGCGCTCGGGATCCATGCCCGACCGGCTCGCTCCACCGCGCTCTTCGGCCTCGCAAGCGAGTTACCTGCCGCGCTCCTCGCTCGGCTGCTCGGCATCCACATCAGCGTCGCCGTGCAGTGGCAGCAGGCGAGCAGCGGTGACTGGGCGCGCTACGCAGCGGAGATCAGTCGGCGCCCGGATCACTGACGGGCCCGGCCCGACGGCAGCCCGAGGTCACCGGCGCGAGTCGTCCACAAGACCGGAGTTATCCACCCTTCCCCCCAGGCCCCCCATCCACAGCTATTCCTACAGTTCCAATATCTGACTCCGCCATAGCATCTTGCCCCGACGCACGTGAAAGCAGAGTTCGATGCCGCCCGAGCACGCCAGCGCTCCCGCGCCTACCGGCCGGGGAGTCTCCTCGCCGACTACGGCGCGCATCTGGCTCGCAGCGGGCGCGGGAACACCGGCTACGAGCAGGCGGCGCGCTCGTTCCTGCGGCGTTGGCCCGACCCGCAACGCTGGGCCACCCGCCCGCTCGATCGCCGACTCGACGAGGGAGCCCAGACCCGGCCGTTCCTCATGTTCTTGATGGTGAACGGGCATCTCCACCCCGGCTACGACTACCTCGTGGAACGCAAGCTGTCCAGCTTCTGGCGAGACATCATCGCCACCGCGCTCGAAGCGGACATGACACGGTTCCGCCGAGGCGCGGAGAGCATCGGCTACACGCCGACCCAAGCGCTGCGCGTCGCCTCACAGTCCGTCGGGCGCCTTCTCATCCAGACCGGCCGCCCTCTCGATCGCCTGAGCCTGGACGACTTCGAGGAGCTCGTCGGCGCCTGCCGACGCCGAGAGGAGCTCACCGGTCAGGGATGGGGTCACTACCGAGCTGTCAGCGATCACCGAAATTCGCGAAAGATGATCATCGAAGTTCGCGACTGATCTGAGCCTCTCCGCTTCCTGGGAACCATC
>JAJZJY010000367.1 GCA_021809885.1 Actinomycetes bacterium | reverse complement strand
CGATCGCCTGCTCGAGGGACTGGACCGTCGTGCTGATGATGCTGATCAGCTTCGCCGAGGCCTCGAAGTTCTGCTGGTCGGAGAGGAGCTGGGTCATCTGCTCTGTGACGTTGACCCCGCTCACCGCCTGGAGGGCTGCCTGGGCCTGGGTGGCGACGGCTGTAGCCGCGGCGATCTGGCTGTTGGCGCTCTGGGTATCGGTGCCGATGCTCTGGACGAGTGTGCGGTAGACAGCGTCCGGTGCTGCGGACGATGTCCCGAGCCCGGCCATCGCCTGTGCATTGGCGCCGTTGTTGACCGCGGCAGACGGTGTCGACGTCCCCGATGCAGCGATGAGCGAGGGGTCGGCGACGACTGTCGGGTTCACTTCGAACCCCGATATGCCTGTGCCCACGAAAAGGGGCTTGCCGGAGGCTCCGGTCGCCGTGTAACCCTTGGAGAGCTGGGAGTTGACCGTGCTCTTCAAGGATGTGGCCACTTTGTTGAGCAACGCGCGGTACTTCGGCAGGTAGCGGTCGGTCGAGGCGAGCAGCGCGGCGACCGAGCCGTTCGTCACCGGCACTTCGACCGTCGGAGATGTGGCGAGCACGACCACGGTGCTCGGCGGTGTGCCGGTCCTGGCGAGCTTCAGCGAGCTCACGGTCGCGTCCTGGACGACCGTGACCCCCCCGATCGAGATGGTCGCCATCCCGTTGGCCTGTATGCGGGCGTTCACACCAGCGAGCTTCGAGAGTGTCCCGATCGCCTGGCGGAGCTGGTCTTCGAGCTGGTTCGCGCCGCTTGGGTTCGGGCTCTGGGCGATCGACTGGTTCAAGGACGACACCTTGCTCAACAGGGTGTTCACCTGGGTGACCTGGTTCGAGAGCTCGCTCTGGACGTTCGTCGCGATCCCTGTCAGCTGGGTGGCGGTCTGCTGGAAGGTCACGACCAAGCTCTTCGCGTAATCGATGGTCTGGAGGCGTGGCGCGCTCGCGGAAGGGGTCTGCGCGATCGAGTCCCAGCTGTTCCAGAATGCGGACAGCTCTTGCGAGAGGCTGTTGCCCGCTGTGACCGATGTCGCCTGAGACTGGGCGGTGATCGGGAAGAGCGCTTCCGCGGAGCTGAGCGTCTGCTGGAGGGTGCTCACGTTGGCGAGCGCCCCTTGGGCCTGCCAGCTGTTGGTGGAGAGGAGGGCGTTGGTCGCCTGGGTGATGGTCGTGATCTCGACTCCGTCACCGGCTCCGGTACCACCGGAGCCTGGCACGGTGCCCATGACCGGCGTCTCTTGGACGTAGCCGGGGGTCTGGGCGTTGGAGATGTTCTGGGCGATCGTGTCGATGGCAGTCGTCTCGGCGGCGATCGACGACCCGGCGATGCTGAGCCCCTGTGTCATGGCTCAGATGCTCATGTCGACGAGGCCGATGCTGCCCGAGACCGTCCCCTCGCTCCCGGTCTCGTCGTAACCGAACGAGGGGTCACCTCCGATCAAGGCGAGCGCGGCGTTGGCGGCCGCAAGGAACTTGCGAAGGATCTGGTTGTTGGCTCGACCGAGCTCTCCTGCCCGCCCCACCCAGTGCTCGATGCCCTCGCGATGCTTGGCAAAGACGAAGTCCCACGGCTCCGGGGCCACAGACGCGACCTCCCGCAAGGTCGATTCGGGTGAGAGCCCCAGGCTCACCGCCGCGTCTGCGAGGGACATGCGAAACCCGCGGTCGCTCTCCTTGAGCGCGCCCAGAGCCTGTTCGAGGTCGGCGTTCGACTCCGGCAGCCACTCCTGCTTGCCGGCGGTGACCACCGCGTGGAGCACCTCGAACCGGAAGCAGGCATGCCGCAGGACGTCGAGCTGGGTCTCGATGCGCGACGCCAGGCGCTCGAGAGGGGCGGTGTCCGTCGGCTCCACACACCTCTTATCGGCAATAGCTGCGCGCCGGTAAAGCCTCGGAGGTCGTTTTTTCCCTCGCTGGAGCAGGAAGCGGGTCACGCACGCGCCGCTCACCCGCTGGGCAGCACCGTCGAGCATCCCGAGCACCCAGCACAACCGAACACGCATCGAGGAACCCTTCGGCTGGATCAAGACCGTCGCCGGGGGTCGCAAGCTCCGCTCCCAGCCGAAAGGACCGCACCGCAAGATGCCGGCCGCTCGGGCCGATCCGCCAGCTCGGAAGCGGCGGTCGCGGTCACGACGGGTCGATGCTCAGCATCCTGCCAGCCGGTGCTAGCGGAGGGTGATGAGGGAGATCCGGCCGGAACCGTACTGGTCCACCGCGACCTCGAGGTCACGGTGATGGCCGGCGGCGAGAGCCTCTTCGTCGGGCAGTCGCTCGCGTGCGAGGAGCTCGCTCACCTGCGAGAGCTTGCATGGCCGTCCCTCGGAGTGCACGATCGGTGCGAGCACGTTGGCCACCTCGCTGAAGTTCTTGGCGATGACCTCGGGGAGGTAGCCGGCCCTGGCGCACTCCGCGGCTTCAGCAGGCGGCCACAGCGTGAGCGCCGCGCCGGCCGCAGCGGCGAACGAGATCTCGGCGATGCACACGGCCGCTTCCTCGCCGGAACTGTCGACGTAGCGGGCCACGACCCGGGCGACCTCGCGCTGGGGTGGATCGCTTCTAACGGCCTGCACCGGGCGGCGGAGGAGCCCTTCGAGCACCGAACCCACCGTCAAGCCTTTGTCGCCAGCGCGCTCGTCGATGACGGCGCTGGTCGGGACGCCCCCGAACGCGACCGCCATGGCGCGGTCGAGGGAGGCCGCGGTGAAGGGCTTGGTGACGACGAAGTCGGCCCCGGCCCCTAGCGCCTGGGTCTTGATCGCCTCGCTGGACTCCGAGGTGATGAAGCAGAACTTGCCGGTCCAGCCTGCGCTGCGGACCGCGTGGAGCAGCTCGATCCCCGACATGGTCGGCATGTTCCAGTCGCTGAACACGATCCCGACAGGGGTCTCGGTCATGATGTCGATGGCCGCCTGTCCGTCCTCTGCCTCGACGATGTCGTCGACGTAGTCGTTGTACCGAAGCTCGCGCCGAATGATCATGCGCATTGCCCTGCTGTCATCCACGATGAGCGCTCTCACCGTTGTCTCCTCCTTGGCCGCTGTTCGGAGCTCACGCGCGGAATGGCTACTGCCCGCCTCCCCCGTAGTCATCGACGGGCCGCGTCCCGAGCTTGAGGCGCCGACCAGCTCGGCGATGCGGTGGCGTGCGAGCTCCAGCTCCTCGGTTCCCGCTCAGGGTCTTCGGATGGTCCCGATTCAAGATGCAAGGCCTCCGTGCCGATTCCCTCTACGGGCTCTCCGCGCACGGACGCGCGGCACCAAGGTGGAGGAAGACACGGATGATCGTCCTGACCAACTTGCACGGCGAGCGGCTGGCCATCAACGACGAGCTGATCGAGCGGGTCGAGGACGGCCACGAGACCCGGGTCGTCCTCACTAGCGGCACCCACTACATCGTCACCGAGCCGGTCGACGAGGTCGTCCGCCGCTGTCGGCAGCACCGGGCCGAGATCCTGGCGCTGTCCCTGCGGATCCACCTCCCGCCCGCTCCGCCGGAGCCGGACACCTCGCCCGACGGCGCCGACGGTGCCGAGCTGCGCCTGCTGCGCGAGGACCGCCGGGGACCGGCGAAGGGCGGGCGATGAAGAAGGACAAGCTCACGCCGATCGCCATCGGCGGCGCGCTCGTCTGCGTGCTGCTGTCGATGATCATGGACGGCGGCAGCCCGACCGCGCTGATCAAGCCCGCTCCGCTGATCCTCGTCTTCGGCGGCACGCTCGCCGTATCGCTCGCCGGCGTGCTCAAGAGCGAGACCAAGGGCATCAAGGCCGTCTTCAAGCAGGCAATGGGCAGCGTTGCGCCCGCCATGGACGCCGCGATCGAGACCATGGTGAACCTGGCCCGCGCCGCCAAGGCGAACTCCGTGCTGTCCTTGGAGAACGAGGTGCGCGACATCGACGACCGATTCCTCCAGCTCGGTGTGCAGCTGGTGGTGGACGGCCGCAACTCCGAGGAGATCCGGGACATCCTCGAGAGCGAGATCGAGGCCATGGAGGAGCGGCACAAGACGGGCGCCAAGTTCTTCACCGACATGGGCGGCTTCTCTCCGACCCTGGGCATCCTCGGGACCGTCATCGGCCTGGTCCACGTGCTCGGGTCGCTGTCGAACCCGGGCGCCCTCGGGCCCGCCATCGCGTCCGCCTTCACCGCCACGCTGTGGGGCGTCCTGTCGGCCAACGTCTTCTGGCTGCCCGTCGCCAACAAGCTCAAGCGCATCAGCGCCGCAGAGGTGCAGGTGAAGCTGATGCAGATGGAGGGCCTGCTCACCATACAGGCCGGGGGGTCGAGCCGGATCGTACGGACCCGGATGGAGACGTTCCTGCCGGCCGCGGCCCGGGGCTACTCCGACCCCGACCGGCGAGCGGAGGCGGCATGAGCCGACGCAGGGGCCATGCCGGGGAGGAGGGCAACATGGAGCGCTGGCTGCTGACCTACTCAGACATGATCACCCTGTTGCTCGCCCTGTTCGTGATCCTGTTTGCATTGAGCACCATCAACGCCAAGAAGTTCCTGGCCTTCAAGCTCGGCATCACCCAAACGTTCAGCGAGAGCCCCGTCCACATGCGGCAGAACAGCGGCCTGCTGCCCCAGCAGAACGAC
The DNA here is from genome assembly GCA_021809885.1 of Actinomycetes bacterium. Taxonomy (GTDB): domain Bacteria; phylum Actinomycetota; class Acidimicrobiia; order Acidimicrobiales; family Palsa-688; genus JAKAQB01. The sequence continues at coordinate 737 of JAJZJY010000367.1, read as the reverse complement.
CTCGCTGCGCATCCGATCACGGCGGCGATCACCCCCTCTGCGCCCGGGACATCGCCGCACGCGTCGAGGCCGGGGGCGCTGGCCAAGATCGCCCACGAGATCAACCAGGCCCTGCAGGCCGCCGGGCTGTCCCAGGACGCCTCGACCACCGTCACGTCGCGCTCGGTGGTGGTCCAGGTAATGGCCGACAAGGCCTACTTCGCCGTGGACTCGGCCACACTGGGCGCCTCCGGTGACCAGGTGGTCGACACCATCGCCAGCGTGTTGCGCACCCTACCCAACCCCATCCGGGTGGAAGGCTTCACCGACAACCAGCCCATCATCGGAGGCCCGTTCACCTCGAACTGGGAGCTGTCGGCCGTGCGCGCCGTCAACGTCGTGCGACGCCTGGAGACACACGACGGGATCGCCGCAACACGGCTCTCGGCGATCGGCTACGGCACAACGCACCCGGTCGTGCCCAACACGTCGCCGGCGAACCAGGCCAAGAACCGACGGATCGACGTGGTGGTGCTGACAACAAAGCTCGCCGCGCCCGGCGGGACACCGGGGGCGACCACCGGGACCGCCGCGACCGGGACCGCCGCGACCGGGACCGCCGCGACCGGGACCGCCGCGACCGGGACCAGGGCGGCCGACCGCACCGCGGAGGCGGCGCCGTGACCGCGATGGCCATGGACGGGATGGGCGGGCAGAACGACAGGAGGGAAGGGACGATGACCGCCGCCGACAAGTCG
>JAJZJY010000366.1 GCA_021809885.1 Actinomycetes bacterium | reverse complement strand
CCCGAAGAGCGCCGTCGCGAACGAGAGCGCGCTCCCCCACTGTCCTGCGCCCGTTTCGGTAGCGAGGCGCCCGATCCCCTCTGCCTTGTTGTAATAGGCCTGCGGCACCGCGGTGTTCGGCTTGTGAGAGCCGGCGGGGGACACCGACTCGTCCTTGTAGTAGATCCGAGCTGGCGTGTCGAGCGCCTGCTCGAGCCGGCGTGCCCGCACGAGCGGGGTCGGGCGCCAGAGCCGGAGGACGTCGATCACCTCGCCCGGAATGTCGATCCAGGGCTCTGCCGACATCTCCTGGGCGATCAGCGCCATCGGGAAGAGCGGCGCGAGGTCGTCCGGACCGACCGGCTCGCGCGTCGCAGGATGGAGGGGTGGCTGCAGCGGCTCGGACAGATGTGGTGCGACGTTGAACCATGCCTCTGGCATGCGCTCAGAAGGAAGATTCCATTTCACGGTCATGCTCCTTTGATTGTTGCTGTGGGATAGGACTGCTGGCTGTCATCGACTACTCGACAAGAGGGCTCGACGGCAACTCCTACCGTCCGGCCAGGCTCGCGGCCGCCACACCCGTCGGCGGCAGACCGTCTGGGCTGCCCAGAGCATCGAGTAGCCGGGTGTTCTCTTCCTCGGCGCCAACGGTGATCCGCACGCCATCAGGAAATCGACGTACGAGAACCTTGCTCTCGGCACAGCGGCGCACTGCTGCAGCCGCTCGATCCTCGTCGGCAGCGATCCAGAGGAAGTTGGCCTGCGACGGAGGAATCTTCCATCCTCGGCCGGTGAGCCGGGTCGCGACCCTGTGACGCTCTGCCTTGACGGACGCAATGCGGGCGGCGAGCTCATCACCGGCGTCGAGGGAGGCAATTGCGGCGGCGAGGGCGACGGAGCCAACGCTGAAGGGAATCTTTGCCAGCCGAAGCAGCGAGGCTACCTCCGCACTGGTGATGCCATAGCCAACGCGCAGACCCGCCAAGCCGTACGCCTTGGAGAACGTACGTAGCACAAGGAGGTTCTCATGGGCCCCGAGCAGGTTCAGCGCAGAGCCGAACTCCGGGGCATCGGCGAACTCTGCGTAGGCCTCGTCGACGACCACAAGGCATGTCGACGGGATCTTGTCGAGCAGGTGGGCGACCTCGGCCTCGGTGAGAGCGGTGCCGGTAGGGTTGTTCGGATTGCAGACGAAGACGATCCGAGTCTGCTCCGACACGGCGTCGGCCATGGCGTCCACGTCGTGACGCCCTTGGGTCAGGGGAACCCGACGCACGCGGGCACCAGAGAGGGCTGCGACGGTGGTGTACTCGGGGAAGGTCGGCCAGGCGTGGAGCACCTCGCTCCCCGGGCCGGCGGCGATAGCCGCAGCCTGGTGGCACACCTCGATCGATCCGCACCCGAGCACGATCTGCTCCGCCTCGACTCCGTGCACTTCGGCGAGGCGGGCGCGCAGGACCACTCCGTCGAAGTCCGGGTAACGATTGGCTCCCGCCGCTGCCCGGGAGATGGCGTCACTGACCGATGGCAGCGGTGCAAACGGGGACTCATTGGATATGAGCTGAACGAATCCCTGGTTGGCAGGGTCCTCGGCCGAACCGAGGCGACCGACGCCATAGGCTGGGACGGCCTCGATGCCTCTCCTGACACGGATCATCGCCTGCTTCCTCCTCCGATGTGCCGATCGTCGAACACGGTCATTGCGTCCATGACTCCAGGCGGGCGATGACCGCCTGGAGAAAAGCTGCTGCGATCAATCCGTCGAGGTGGCGATGGTCGAAGGTGATGGAGAGATTGCCCATCGGGCGGACGACCACCGCACCATCGCGAGCCACTGGGCGTTCGGCGATGCGGTAGAGCCCGAGGATCGCCACTTCGGGCAAGTTGAGCAGCGGCGTCGACCACTGCCCTGCCATCCGGCCGGCGCTGGTGATGGTGAACGTCGATCCGCTCAGCTCGGCCGGTCGTAGCTGACCCGCACGAGCCCGCCTGCTCAGATCGTCGATCGCTGCCCGCACCTCCTCCACTCCGAGGATCTCAGCGTGGCGGACCACAGGGACCACCAACCCGGCCTCGGTCTGGGTGGCGATCCCGAGGTGCACCGCGTCCTGAGGGACCGGCCGTCCGTCCGGCGCAAGCATATTGCATCGTGGATGCTCTAACAAGGTCCGGCTCACCACGAAGGCAAGCACGGCCAACGGCGAGAACCCTGAGGACTGCACGGCTCCGAAGTCGGCCTCGTCGACGTTGGTCACCGTCGGCACCGCCGCCGCCCGGATCAGCCGAGCTGCGATCACGGAGCGGTCGGGGATGGCTGCGCTACGGTCGGATGGTTCGTCGACTCGAGCCCCATTGCCACTACCGGTCGCGTCGCCGCGAGCTTGGGCGTAGGAGCGCACGTCGTCCTCGCGGATCAACTCGACGCCCAAGGCAATCCCCGCGGAGGCTAGGTCGATGCCGAGCTGCCCTGCCAGCCGGCGGGCCCCAGGGGTGGCTGCGATCTCGACATCCGCGTCGGTGCCCGAGAAGGTCTGCGCCTGGACGGCTTCTGGCGTTTCCACTTCGGACGACTCGACTTCGAGCACGGCGAGGACGGATCCCACGGGCACCACCGAACCGGTCACAGCCACCGCCTCTGCCAGGTGCCCGGTCACTGGTGAGGGGATCTCCACGCTTGCCTTGTCGGTGACCACTTCTACCAGCGGCTGATCCTCGTCGACGGCGTCACCCGGACTGACCAACCACTTCCCGATCGCTCCTTCGGCGATGCCTTCGCCCAGGTCCGGGAGGAGCACCTCGAAACGCCCGGTCATCTCAATGCCTCCTCCACGGCGACCACGATTTGTCCCGCGTTCGGCAGGTAGAGGTCTTCCAGCATGAACATCGGGAACGGGACATCGAGCCCGGCGACGCGAATGACGGGGCCATCAAGTGAGAACATTGCGTGTTGGGCGACAATCGCTGCAACCTCCGCCCCGATCCCGCACGAGCGCGCGGCCTCGTGCACCACGACGCACCGCCGAGTACGCCGCACGGATGCCAGGATCGCCTCCTCGTCGAGCGGCCACAGCGCACGGAGATCGAGGATCTCTGCGGACACCCCCTGTTCGCCAAGGACGTCCGCGGCCTCGAGGCACGTCGGCACGGACGGCCCGTAGCTGATGATGGTGACGCCGGTGCCCGGCCGAATCACGCGCGCCCGAAGAAGACCCTCGGGATCAGTGTCGCCTAAGAGGGTGCCGCGGATCGAGCGGTACAGCCTCTTGGGCTCCATGAAGATCACCGGATCGGGATGCCTGATGGCCCAGCGGAGCATCGAGTAGGCGTCGGAGGGGCTCGACGGCGTCACCACTACGAGACCGGGGACGTGGCAGAACAGCGCTTCGGGAGAGTCACTGTGGAGCTCGGGGGCGTGGGTGCCGCCGCCATAGGGAACCCGCAGGACGGCAGGCATCCCGGCGGTGCCGGCCGTACGCCAACTGTAACGGGCCAGGTGGCAGACGATCTGTTCGAAGGCTGGGTACGAGAACGAATCGAACTGCAGCTCGACGACGGGACGCAGGCCGGCCAGGCACATTCCCACCGCCACTCCGACGAAGCCGGCTTCGCACGCCGGCGTGTCGATCACCCGGGTCTCACCGAAACGCGCTTCGAGCCCGGCGGTGGCCCGGAACACACCGCCCATCCGGCCGATGTCCTCTCCGAGCAGCACCACACGCGGATCTGCCGCCAGCTCGGCTTCCAATGCCGCATCGACGGCTTGCACGAGGGTGACGGTATCTGCGTCGTCCAATCTGGCTGAAGATGTCGTCATGGGCCTGGAGTCACGAACGCCGGAGCAGATTTCCCGGCCATGGCGCCGGTGGCACGGCGAGCACATGGGCGGTCATCTCCTCACCGGTCGGAGGGGGCATACTGTCGAGCCGGTGTCCGGCGGCGCGCATCGCGCCGGACGCTCGCTCGTGCTCGGCGTCGACCTCCTGCGGACTGAGGAGACCGTCGCCCACCAGTAGCTGCTCGAACCTGCCGATGGGCTCCCGTTGGCGCCAGAGAGCGGTCTCTTCCTCGCCTCGGTACAGGCTCGGGTCGTCTGCGGTGGCATGGGGGCCGATCCGGTAGCACCATGCTTCCACCAGGCTCGGCCCCCCACCCCGGCGGGCTCGTTCGACGGCTTCCGCCACAGCACCGAGCACCGCCAGGGGGTCGTACCCGTCGACCGTCACACCCGGCATGCCGTAACCGGCCGCCCGCGCTGACAGGCGATCGACGGCTGCCTGCCTCGAGAAGGGAGTCGAGATCGCCCACTGGTTGTTCGTGCACAGGAACACGACCGGCGCGCGGAACACGCTCGCGAGGTTCATCGCTTCGTGAGCGTCCCCCTCGGAGCTGGCACCGTCTCCGAAGAACGCCACGGCCACCTCGTCACCACCCTGGAGGCGCCTCCCGACGGCCCACCCGACGGCGTGGGGCAGATGGGTGGACAACGGTACGCACTGCGGCGCGCAGCCGAACTGTGAAGGGTCGAAGAAGCTGTGGGGATCGCCCCGGAAGTACGCCCAGGCCTGTTCGGGAGGAAGACCCCGGAGAACGGGCACGGCGTTCTGCCGATAGCTAAGGAACAGCCAGTCCGTGTCTCGGACGGCGAGCACCGTGGCCGCCTGAATGGCCTCTTCGCCCCAGAACGTCGGGTAGGCGCCGATGCGCCCTTGGCGCTGGAGGAGGGTTGCCCGCTCGTCGTAGGCGCGGAGCTGCACCATCATCTTCCAGAGGCGGAGCCTGTCCACACCACGCTCAGCACCGTCGGATACGGCGGGAACCGCGAGAGGTCCGGTCGGCGCCAGAGGAGCCGGCGACTCACTCTCCACATCCGGCGAGCCGATCATGGCGAGCAACTATTCATGCCCGGCAACCCCTCCCCGCGCAACGGAGCTGGAGCACGGTTGCGCGTCCCATTGTCGTGCACACTTCCATCCGACCGGCCCCCTGAAGACACCCAGTCCGCCACTCTTGCGTTGGTAGTATGTATATGATCAAATACGTGACTGGCTTGTCAAGAGGAGTAGCCGAGAGAGTCACATTGGGGGACGATGCAGGGAGCTGAAGGGTGTCGGGGACGTGAGGATCGGCACCGCGCGATCCGGCTCGCCGATTCGCCCGTGCCCATCCGCAGCGTCGGACACGGACTCGGACCACGTCGATCCTCGCCTGCCCGGCGCCGAGCGAGTGCTCAGCACCTCGTGAGCGAGCGCCTCGCGTCGGCCCTGCAGCCCGCCCACGACACTCACTCGGAGCATGGTTCATCACCTCGCGACCATGCCGAAGGCCACGACTGAAGGAGATTCCCGGGCAATGTCACGGATCGTTGTCACCGAGAAGCTGGCTCCGAGGGAGA
>JAJZJY010000365.1 GCA_021809885.1 Actinomycetes bacterium | reverse complement strand
CGGGCGTGCGGCCTGCTCGCCTGTGTCGTCGCCAGCGGCCGGCTCGGGCCACACGAGGTCGGAGACATGAGGAGAAGCCACCGCCCCGCCGGTGCCGTCACCACGGTCGCCGACACTGGCGTGCTCGCCCGCGCCGGTCTGCTCGCTGTCGCTGCCGGCTGCGGCGGCGTCGGCGAGCGCGCCGAGCAGCTCGACGGCCTCGTCGGCCCGGAGGCCGAACATCTCGGCATCGCGGCAGCGGTCCGCCAGCCCAGCCGGCTCGGCCTCGGTGACCTTGCGGGTGTCGTCGAGGACCACCCGGCCGCTGGCCGCAGGCGTGTCGCCGAGGTAGATGACCGCTATGCCGAGTGGAGCCGCGCCGACCCCTAGGGCTGCCCACCTGCCGGCCGACGCGTCGCTCGGAGCATCGGCGAGCACGAGGAGCAACGGCAGCGGGTTCTCGGGATGCTCGGCCCGGAACCTCTTGGCGTCGGGGGTGCTGGCGGCCTCCAGGCGTCGGGTCCGGGCGATCCGTGTAGCCTCGACCGCCCTCGCCATGTCCTCGGGCGTCGCGACCCGCCGGATGGCCGGCAGCGGGTCGAGGCCCGGCAGGAGCCGCCCGCCGACGACACCGGTGCAGAGGACCTCGGCGGCGCCAGGCCCGGCGCCCACCACGAGACCAGCGAGGAGCGCCCGGGCGACGTCGTCGGCGACCGGCCCGCACAGGGCGACGCCCGAGAGGTCGGTGATGTCGCAGGCGATGCTGCGCCCACCGAGGATCGCAACCTCGAGGCGGCCGGGGTCTTGGCGGCGCTCGGCGTCGTCGAGGGAGGAGCCGGGCCCGCAGAGGCCGGACGCACCCCGAGCGACACCGTTGCTGGAGATCGAAGCAGTGCCACCGCCGTCGCGGCCCTCCCTGACGCTCACGGCGAGCGGTGCTTCCTCGTCGTCGTCGTCGTCGCCGTGTACGGCGCGGACCAAGTGCGCAACGGTCGGGAGCGGCGGCGGCGGGGTGAGGTTCCGGCCGGATGCGGGCGGGTGGTAGCGGTAGGCGTGGCGGCGTCGCAGCCTTCCGAGGGCGACGGCAGAGAGCACTCCGGCAGCGAAGGAGCCGGCTACCACCGAGCCCGACGGCAGCTGCACCGGCGCTCCCACCGGGTCGCCGCGCACCGACTCGGTGCCCCGGCCCCCGACGGCGGGCTCAGGATGGCGAGGGGCGGGTGCAGCACTCGGAGCGGCGTTCGTTGGTGCCGGCGCTCCCGGCGCGACAGTTGACGTGCTGGCGCGCGACGGGCTGGAAGTGGGCGCCGTGGCGTTGCCGGTCGGCGGAGTCGGCATCGAGGTCGCAGGTGGTGTTGGGGCGGCTGTGGATGCGGGGAGAAGGAGCGTCCAGCCGGGGTCGATCCAGTGTGGGTCGGTGAGGGTGGCGCCGCCGGGCTGGGGGCGCCCTTCGTTGAGCGCGTAGATCTCCGACCAGCGCAGCGGGTCGCCGAGCTCGCGTTCGGCGATGCCCCACAGCGTGTCGCCGCGCCCGACGACGTAGGTGCGCATCTGGTCGGCCACCTGGGTGCCAGGCGATGCGTGGGGCGCCGGGTCCGAAGGGCCGGCCGCCGGTGCTGAGGCCGCCGGGGCGCCTGTTGGCGACGAGTCGGCCCCAGGTGGCGCCGTGGGCGGCGCGTGGGGCGAGGCTGGCCGACTGTTGCCGGCAAGGACGAAGGCGGCGATCGGGCGGCGCAGGGCCACCAGGCCTGTGCCGGGAGCGCCGACCGGTTGGCTTTGGGTGGGCCGGGGGGCGAGGGCGAGGGCGGCGACCACGACGGCGACGACGAGGCGTCCGGTGAGCGGCTGGAAGACACCGGCGACCGGGAGGCGCCGGGCGCGCCGGCCGGAGAGCGCGGCAGGGATCTCGGCGGCGACCGAAGCGACAAGCACCGCCCAGGTGACCCACACCACGACCGCCAGGACGCCGACGAGCGTCCGCCCGGCGATGCCGTGGGAGTCGAGGACGTGGCCGACCTGGGCGACCGAAGGCATGTGGTGCGGGAGGGGCCAGCCGATGTAGTGCCACAGCGCCCAGGGGATGCCGGCGACGAGCGCGGCGAGGAGGACAAGGGCGGCGATGCCTTTGGCGAGGTGTGCGAGGCGGGCCATGTCAGGGTCCTTGCTGGGCGGTGGCGCTACCGGTCCCGGTCACCGTCAGCTGGTCGACGCCCACGACCGAGAGGATCTGGGCGGGCTGGGTGATCGTGACGGTGACCGCGACGGTCTCGCCGGCGACGGTGACGGTGCCGTGCTCGCCGGCTGCGGCGAGGAAGCCTTGGGCGTCGGCGACGGCCTGGGCGGGGTCCAAGGTGATCGTGCCGGTCGAGCGGTAGAGGGGGATGTCGATCGCCTGGGCGCCGGCGCGCGCCGCGGCCTGAGCGTCGTCGATTGCTTGCACCTTTGCTGCAAGAGCGAGGCCGCCGTCAAGGACGAGGCCCGCCATCACGATCAGCGCCAGGGTGAAGACGACGACGAAGGCGGTGACCATTCCCTCCTCGGGCTCGCCGAGCCGGGCGCGGAACCGTCGAAGGGTGGCGGTCATGTGCCTGTGACCGCCCGGTAGGTGTCGATCACCGAGCTTGCCGTCGAGCTGATGGCCTCGCTGGCAGGAAGGCGCAAGCCCACGAGGTCGGAGAGCGCGACGTGGCAGGTGACGGTGACCGCCACCGAGCCCCCGGGGACGAAGTCTGCGGTGTCGGTCGAGATGCTGAGCCCGGCGCAGGTGACGTGGTCGGATCCGAGGGCGGTGGTGGCCGCCTGGGTGGCCATCGCGGTCGCGGTGGCGGGGCTGCGGGCGATCGACGCTGCCCGCGCCGCCTGGGCGGCCGCGCCGTCGACCTCGATGCGCGCCGAGACGACACGTCCCAGAGCCACGACGAACAGCAGCATCAACAGAAGCAGCGGGGTGAGCAGCACCAGCTCCAAGGCGACGGCACCCGACTCGTCGCAAAGAAGCCTGTGCCAGAATCGACGGGCGGTCACGGCGCCTGGCCCGGGGGGGTGAAGCTCTCCGATGCGCCCGAGGCGGTGGCGGCCACGGGCAGGGAGAAGATCCCGACGATGCTCTCGGCGTGGCCGGTGACGGTCACCGTCGTCATCTGGGCGGTCTTGGTGACAGTGATGGTCGTGCCGGAAAGGACCGTCGTGCCGAGCTGGTCGAGGACGCTTCGGGCCTCGGCCTGCCCGGCCTCGGCGCTCTCTCCTTGGAGGCGGCCGACCGATACGCCTTGCTGGGCGACGGCCGTCGCGATGTGCACGGCGTGCTCCCAGAGGGCGAACTGGATCACCCCCATGATCAACAGCAACAGGAGCGGCGTGGCGATGACCAGCTCTGCTGCGACCGCGCCACGTTCGCTCCGCCAGAGCACGCGGCGGCCTTGGGAGGATGGCACGGTGTGGGCATCCCGGTGAGCTACACGCCCCGGCTCCCCGGGCACGGTCCCGATCACGTTCGCCATCGCTGTCGTCGCCGTCAGCGGGGTCAGCCACCGCTGCCCGTCGAGATGTTGTTGGCGGCCGAGACGACCTTGGCGACGATGATCCCGACCGCGGTGAGCGCCAGCGCGGCGAGCAGGGCGGTGACGATGACCGTCTCGGTCGTATAGCCCCGTTCGGGGTTGGCTCGGAGCGCCTCCCAGCGGCTGTGGAGGACCGCGTAGAGGTGGCGGAAGATGATCAGCTCTGTGAGCATGGTGCTCGTCCTTTCATCGCTGGCTTCCTTTCAGTTGGCTCAGGTAGCGGTGGCTCACAGCGCGCCGAGGACCTTTTCGACGGCCGGGTAGCCGAGAAAGAACAAGAACCCGGCGAAGAGGAGCACGACCGGGAGCGCCATGCGCTCAGTCGCGGCCTGGTCCGCGGTCTCGGCCTCGGCGAGCTGGTGGGTGCGAAGCGACGTCGCCTTTGCCGCCAGGCTGGCGCGGACCTTGGCTCCTTCGGTGCCCGCAAGCGCGACCGACGCGGCGAGCTCGGTCAGCTCGTCGACGCCGAGCTGGTGGCCGAGGCGTCCGAGCGCCGCCCAGGGGGTCTCTCTCGCGAGCCGTGCCTGGTCGAGCGCTTGGCGCAGGTTGTCGAACGCCCACCCCGAGCCGACCGACGCCGCGTCACTGAGCGCGGTCTCGACCCCGCCGCCGCCCGCCAGGGCGACGACGACCAGGTCCAAGAAGCTGGAGAGCGCGTGGCGAAAGTCCGTGCGCCGCCGGGCGGCCTCGGTTCGGATGCCGAGGTCGGGGAGGAAGAACCCGCCGGCCAGGAGCACGAGCGACGCCCAGACCGGCACGACGAGGCTGAGGTGCACCCCGCCAAGAGCGAGCAGCACGGTGACAGCGGGGGCGACGAGCAGGCCGACGAGGGCGAGCGTGGCCTTCTCGGCCAAGTGACGCTCGGGGCTGCGGCCGAGGACGGCGAGATCCTGGCGGACCTTCCCGGGCACGAGCCACCAGGCGTCGCTGCGCCCGAGGAGCCGGGCAATGGGCAGCCCGAGCCGTGCGGCCAGGCCACCGTCGGGCTCTGCGGCGACGAGCGGCGCGGGGTCGGGGACCCGGCGCAGCTGGGCGAGGGCCTGGGCGAGGCTCGGCCGTGGCGGGAAGAGGCCCCGGACGACGAGCCACAGCCCGGCACCAACCCCGGCGCCGCAGACAAGCGCGCTGAGCACCCCGGGGCTCACGACCACGACCTCGACCGGGGCACGGTCGCCGTGCCGGCACCGGCAGATCCGGGCGTCCGGGCGGTGAGGATCCGCTCCAGATGGGCCGGCCGGGTCATGCGCGAGAGCCACACGAACGACAGCGCGAACATCGCGCCGACGAGGACCAGGACGAGCTGGCCGGTCGGGCTGTCGTAGGGGGAGAGGTAGCCGCGGTCGACGAGCGCGAGACCGGCGACGAGGGTGCCGGTGGCCCCGACGATCACCTTGACCGAGGTCCGGGTCCGCGCCCTGCCCGCCTCGACCCGCAGGCGCATGGTGGCCTGGTCCCTCGCCGCCTGGGCCAGGGTGCCGAGCAGCTCGCCGAGGCGCTGGGCCTGGTGGTCTGCCGCGAGCACCAGGGCGGCGACGACGAGGTCACACGTCGGGTCGGCCACCTCGTCGGCGAAGGTCCGCAGCGCAGGGGCGAGGCGCTCGGACTCGAGGCGCAGCGCCAAGGTGGCGACCTCGGCTCGGATCGGCAGCGGTGCCAAGGTGGCCGTGGCGACGATGGCCTGCTCCAGGCCGGCCGAGGCGGCCATCGTGTCGCGCAGCATCTCCGCCCAGCCCGCCACCGCCTCGATCCGCCCGACGGCCGCCTGGTGGCGGGCTGCGCCGCCCACGAGCCCTGGCGCGCCCCATCCCGCCAACCCGGCCAGCACGGCGCCCACCGGCCACCCGGT
>JAJZJY010000364.1 GCA_021809885.1 Actinomycetes bacterium | reverse complement strand
GGGGTTCAGGGCCAGCGCACGACCATCGGGTTCAGGACCCGACGAAGGCGCTGGTCACAGTGCGTGCCCTATGCAGCCACCTGGGTGGTTGCCTTACTCAACTACTCGGCGCCAGCCGGCAATGCCCCGAGAAACTCGACCTGTCCGAGCCGTCTCCGCTTGCTTGAGGTCGCCCATCCCGCGCTGCGGCTCCACCACCTCCCGGTGCCACCACGGATCAGCCGCTTGTTTCCCGGCACAGAGAGTTCCCCGTGGCCGGCCGTTCACCCCCTTGTCCATGAGCCCTACCGACTGGTCCTGATCCCATAGTCGCCAAGGGACGGCTCGAGCAGATCGAAGGCGCGCCGTGCTTCGGCTGCAAGGGTGCGGCGGATCTCGTCGGGCAGATCGCCGGCGAGGACTCGGCGCAGGCTCTCTTTGAACAGGACGCGGTGGACCGAAGCGAGCTGGGCGGCCACGATCCTGTGCTGGATGTCGTCGACGCCGGTCTCGGCTGCGATGGTGTCTGCCAATGCCTGCTCGCCCAGGTCGGCGATCTCCATCCACCGGGTCGCGAGGATGTGGCTGGCTTCGATCATCCGGGCGAACGTTGCGCTTGGCGGGCCGAGGGTGACGTCGCCGGCCACTAGCCGTTCCTCGTAGTCACGGCGAACGGCGGCGAGCAGGCTCTCGCCCGGCGGGCGCCCGGCGACGGCGTCGGCGAGGCTGTGGATGATCTCCTCGGCGCGGTCGAAGACCAGGTCCTCCTTGCGAGCGAAGTAGTTCGTCACGGTCATCTTCGATACGCCGGCGGCCTCGGCGACTTGGAGGATGGTCACCTTGTCGAAGCCGCTCTCGGCGAACAGCGCCATCGCGACGGCGGAAATGTCCTGGCGGGTCTTCTGCTTCCGGCGCTCTCGCAACCCTGAGGCCACCCCTCGACTCTACCACTGGCTATGTCCGACATGTTTTTATGTTCGACATATGTTTAGGTTGCACCTAGGCTCTGTCCGTGACCGGAGAGTCGAACGCAGGCGCCAGGGTCCTGGGAGGTGGCGAAGCGACGCCGCAGGAGGGGTCCGCGGACGGCGGCCATGGTTGGAGGGCCGTTGCCGTCGTGCTCGTCGGGGGGTTCATGGCCCTCTTGGACACCACGATCGTGACCGTCGCGCTGCCAACCATCAGGACGGGCCTGCACGCCTCGCCCGCCACCTTGGAGTGGGTCGTCTCGGCCTACGCGCTGGCCTACGGCCTCGCCCTGGTCCCGGCGGGGCGAGCCGGCGACCGGTTCGGCCACAAGCCGTTGTGCCTCGTCGGGTTGGCCATCTTCGTCCTCGCCAGCGCGGCCTGCGGACTGTCCCACACCCAAGACGAGATCATCGCCGCGCGATCCGTCCAAGGGTTCGGTGCGGGCGTCTTCTACCCGGCCATCTCGGCCACCATCCAACTGTCGTTCACCGGAGCGAAGCGGTCGAAGGCATTCGGCGCCCTCGGGGCCACCATCGGTGGGTCCATCGCGCTCGGCCCGGTGCTCGGCGGACTCATCATCGCCGGCGCCGGCACCGCCGACGGCTGGCGCTGGGTCTTCCTGGTCAACGTGCTCATCGGGGTCGTCGCCGTCCCAATGGCCGCCTGGCAGCTGCCCCGCACGCGCTCACGCGTCCCCCGCCGCTTCGATCCCGTCGGGCTGTGCCTGCTTTCCGCCGGGCTGCTCCTGCTGCTCATCCCGCTGGTCGAAGGCCAACAAGAGGGCTGGCCCACCTGGTGCTACGCGTGCCTCGGGGCCAGCGTGATCGTCCTGGCACTCCTGGCACCGTGGGAACTGCACGCCGAACGACAAGGCAGGGACCCGCTACTCAAGCCGAGCCTGTTCGCGCAATCCTCCTTCTCCGCAGGGGCAGTCTTCGCCGTCGCGTTCTTCGCCGGCTTCACGAGCGTCCTGTTCACCATCTCGATCCTCTGGCAAGAAGGGCTCGCCCGCAGCGCGCTCACGACCGGCCTCCTCGCCGTGCCCTTCTCGGTCGGCAGCCTTGTCTCGGCGTCGATCAGCGACAAGCTGTCGACCAAGATGGGTCGGATGGTGCTCGTCATCGGCTGTGTCATGGTCGCAGCCGGCATCGGCCTGGCGGCGCTGGCGATCCACCTGAGCGCCCCGTACCCGGGCAACTGGAGCCTCGTCGGGCCACTGCTGCTCGCCGGGCTCGGCAACGGGATCGTCGTCGCCCCGAACCAGGACTTCGTGCTCGCCCGAGTCCCCGAGCAAGAGGCAGGCACGGCCGGCGCCACCTTGGGTACCGCGCAGCGGCTGGGCAGCGCCATCGGCATCGCTGTCATCGGCACCGTGCTTTTCGGCAACCTCGACTCTCAGCCCGGCCCCAACGCCGTCGCTTCGGCCTTCAGCCATGGCTCACAGCTTGCACTGCTGGTCAACATGGCGTTCGTCGTCGTCGCCTTGTTCCTGGTAATAGCCCTTCCACGGCACATCCCGTCACGCCCGTGAGAGCACAGCCAGCCGGAATCGTTTCGCCGCCTCGGCGCTCGCCCAACGGTTCAGCTTCGGAAAGAACCCCCTCGCACTCGAACGCATGGGGCTCGCCGCCCTCGTCGCGGGCGTCGGCCTCCTGTGCTGGGCTGGCGTGGCGGGATCGGTCTGGCTCCTTCTCGGCGCCAGCGTCGTCGCCGGGATCGGCCAGGGCATGGCCTTCCTCGGCGCGATGACCGAGATCAACGCCGTGGCCCCGCCCGAGCGCCACGCCGAAGTGCTCTCCGGCTTCTACGTCGTCACCTACCTCGGGACCGGCATCCCCGTCCTCGGTGTCGGGTTCCTCGCCACCGCCATCGGGCTCTTGCCCGCCGTCGAATGGTTCTCCGCCGGCGCAGCAGCCGCTGCCATCGTGCTGCTCAGCGCACTCCTGCGTCAGCCAAGCCGTTCTCCTACCGCCAAGGTTCGTCCCGAAGCACGCCCCGGCCAACGGTCGACATCGGGGGACCACGACGCCACCCGAGCCGCCAACTCCCGAGGTGCCGGATGAACACCGACCGTCTTGTCGCCGCCTACGACGACCTCCTGACCGCCGCGGCGCTCCTCGACCCCACCAGCCTCGGCTCATCACAACAAGACGAAGCCGAGTGGATCATCGCCCACCTGATCCTGAGCGACCCCATCCTCATCGCCGCCGCCGACCACGTGCTCGCAGGAGCCGACACCGTCGTGGTCAACAACCGCCACACCATCAACAACGACGCCGTCGCCGCCGTGCTCGCGTCCCTCTCCCACAACGACCGCATCCAAGCCATCAACCACAACGCCAGCAAGCTCATCGACAGGCACCGCCGAATCCCCGACACCGCCGCCACCACGACCGTGCAGCTCCTCATCCACGACCGATACGGCCAGCCCACCCGCCAAGGCACCACCACCTGGGCCGAGCTCCTCACGGCAAGAGCGGACCAGCACCTACCCGGCCACGCGCACTCGCTGCGCCGCATCGCCGATCCTCGTTCGTAACGCCGACCGGGACCAACCGACCCCTCGGTTAACCAGGGCTGCCCCGTGCACCCGCTCACAGCCGGACCAGGTCATCGCGAAGCCGCAGCTCACGGTGTCCGACAGACCGGGGAAGCTCACGCCGACCGGATCGACGCCTCCACCGGCCGACGCGTCAGGCGGTACTGGACCCTCGGCATCATCAACGCCTGGGAGCCCAGCCAAGCACCCGCCGAGGTCGTCGACGCCTGGGAGTGGTGCACCCGTGCCCTCTGTCCCCACACGTAGCAAATCGTCCGGCGTCGTCCGGGTCCTGCCTCTCGATCGTCAACCGAGGCCGGGCACGAGACCTCCAGAGGTCGGAGCCAACCAGTCGAGCGCGTCGGTGTACAGGCGGTCGTCGCGTCCGCCGTCCAGGTGCGACAGCTCCTGGTACATCGTGACTCGGACACGGGCGGCGGCCGGGGGGTCTCGTTCGACAAGGGCGGAGCGAAAGCGCTGGGCACCGTCGGAGGGGACGTGGCGGTCTTCGCTGCCGCAGTGGAAGCTGATGGCGACGGGTCGCTGATACGCCTCCGGATGGGTGATGGGATCGAGCAAGTCGTAGAACCACTGGGCGTAGCGGTCCGCTTCCCCCTGGTCGATCAGCTGCGGGTCGTCCTCCACGGTGTGCATGCCGGGCCGGGTCCAATCCGGCGTGGCCACGAGCGCGCTGACGCGACCGATCCGCTCGTCGATTCCCGCCAACGCCACGGCAACGTCGCCGCCCATCGAGACGCCTCCGGCGACGTGGGGCCTGCCCACCTCGAAGCGGTCGTCGGCCCAGTCGAGGACGCGCAGGCATTCAAGCGTGGTCTGTCCGAGCAGCGGCCACATGCGACGCCGGAACGAGGCGAGCACGTCCGGAACGAGCTCCCAGGGCGGAGAGCCGTCCCCCCTGCGCCCATGACCCGGCGGGTCGAAGCTCACGGCGAGAAAGCCACGCCGCGCCAGTCGGTCGAGCATCGGCCGGGTCTGCGCGGTCGAGCCGCCGAGATGCGTCAACCAGATCGCCGTGCCCGTCGCGGCGCCATCAGGTGCCACCCAGCACACGGGGATGCCATCGACGACGTCACTGCCCGACGTGCGCCCCTGTTGGCTCGCTGATGACTCGGGTTCGACGTCGCTTCGCTCCACGCCGACAGTCTGCACGCCCAAGCTCCACATCGCCCCGCTCCACCGGCCAGCGCGTGCAGCGGGATCGAAGCCGCTCACGCCTCAGCGGCAGCCGTCGACCTCGACACCGAGCCGCTCCGCCAAGGCTGCCGAACCTGCATCGGTGACCTTCACGACGCGCTTGGGGGCGCGGACCAGCCATCCGAGCTCGACGAACCGGGCGCAAGAGTGCGGCGCCAAGCCAGCCGCCGAGGTGGGGGTGCTGCTCGGACTAGTCGATGCAGCAGCGGGTGAGCGGTCGGCGCGTCGGTGGGTCGAGCGCGACACCGAGCGCAGCGAGCCGAGATCTGCTGTCGTCGGTCAGGATGTAGGAGCGCGCTCGTCCCGCACCGAGCACCGGGTCGCTCCCCTCGCTCACCTCCTGCACGCGAAAGGCGCCGGTGGCCACGAGCGCGTCGAGCAGCGCGGCCTCGCGTGCAGAGAGGGTGGCCCGGTAGTGAGCAAAGGTGGCATCGAGGGCCGGCTCGTCGAAACGCTGAGAGGCCACCCAGATCTCGTGCTTCACGGTCCAGTTTGGAGCCGCCGCGCCACACCCGCCCGTGGTGGAGGAGGAACTTGCCCAGACGATGGCGCGCCCTCGTGCGATCGATGACCATGTCGGCGCGCGCCCGGCACAGGTCCCGCACCGCCTCTTCGGTAGGGTTCGGCACCCGCACAACGGTGAGCTGCCCGGCGCGGAGCAACAGAGCAAGGCCCCGCGCGTCGCGCT
>JAJZJY010000363.1 GCA_021809885.1 Actinomycetes bacterium | reverse complement strand
GCCGCCGGCCCCTGCCCGCCGCACCCGCCGCACCCGCCGCCGGCCACTCTCCGCCCTGACAACACCACCGTCAGCCCCGGGCAAACGCCCCACCATCCTGTTCCGCGCGCATGGGGGCCGACCGCGCGCACCGGCAGCGGTATCTGGTGGCGAATGCGCGCGGTTCGCCTAGCTGCGCGCGGTTCCGTCGGTTTCCTGGCCGGATCGGCTCCTGACTCGCAGCCGAATACGACATACCTGCACAACAGGTTCGGCTCTGGGAGGCACTGAGGTGCCACCTCGCACTTCACCGCCTGCCGTCGGGAGGGGGGCTCGAGGCCGGCGCCCTCGACCTGCCCGTCGCAGCGCTCGGCCGGCTCCCCCTACTGACCGGAGGAGCCGTCAGGCTCCTACCTCGCGCCGGCCCTCGAGGGCCCGGCCGAGGGTGAGCTCGTCGGTGTACTCGAGGTCCCCGCCGACCGGGAGTCCGCTGGCGATCTTCGTCACCCGTACGGGCAAGTCGTGGAGGAGCTTGGAGAGGTAGAGGGCGGTGGCATCGCCCTCGATGTTCTGGCTGAAGCAGAGGATCACCTCGGTGATCCTCTCCTCAGTGAGGCGGGTGAGGAGCTCTCGGATGCGGAGCTGTTCGGGTCCGATGCCGTCGATCGGGCTGATCGCACCCTGCAGGACGTGGTAGCGGCCCCGGAAGTCACGGGTCTTCTCGACGGCGACCACGTTCTTGGGGTCCTCGACCACGCACAGCACACTGGCGTCACGGCGATCGTCGCGGCAGATGTCGCACTCGGTGCTAGGGGCGGCCTCGGCGCCGGGCCGGTCGCTCTCGGCGATGTTGAAGCAGCGCCGGCACCACGACACCCGAGACTTGACCACGTTGATCGCCGAAGCCAGCCGCAGCGCGTCCTGCTCCGGCAGCTTGAGGAGGTGGAAGGCGATCCGCTGCGCCGACTTCGGCCCGATGCCGGGAAGGCGTCCGAGCTCGTCGATCAGGTCCTGGACGGCCGAGGAGTACATCCTCCCTAGCCGCCGAGCAGACCCTCGAGGCCGCCGCCGAGGTCGACGCCGCCGATCGCCTGGGCCTGCAGCTGCTTGGCAGCCTCGACGAACCCCCGGAGAGCGGCGAGCACCAGGTCCTGAAGGGTGTCCACGTCTCCAGGGTCCACCGCCGAGGGGTCGATGGTCACCGCCCGGACCTGGAGGTCGCCGGTGCCTACGACACGCACCAGGCCGCCGCCGGCGACGCCCTCGACGACCTGGGTGGTGGCCGTCTCCTGGGCAGCGCGGAGGCTGTCCTGCACCTGCCCGAGCTGCGAGAGCAGTGCGTTCAGATCAGGCATCTCGCCGCTACCGCTCACGGGGTGACCTCCTCCGCGCCCGGGAACGCATCGAGCAGGCGCTGGTGGGGCGACACTACCGCCGGCCCGGCGTCCTCCAGGGAATCCAGGTCGTAGAGCGCGGCGTCGTCCTCCTCCGGCTCATCGGGTGGTGGCACCGAGGAGTGCGGCGCAGCGGGGAGCGCCTGATCCTCCGTGATCAGCTCGAGGCCGACCGGGGCCCCGGTGGCAGCGACCAGGGCCGCCTCCACCTCGCCCCGCATCTCCGCCGCCCGGGTCAGCAGGCCTCGATCAGGCAGGGCGAAGGTGGCGCGGCCGGCGCCGGCGGCGACGAACCTCCCCGCCGACCAGTACGCCTTGATGCGGCCCGGTAGCTGGGGCAGCACCCGGTCCGCCCAGAGCTTGGTGAGCTCGTCACGGGAGGGGCCGGCGGCCGGCACCGGTGAAGCGGCCGGCGCCTCGAGGGGTGGCGGCTCGGCTGGCGGCGGAGCCGAGGGTGAGGGTGAGGGTGAGGGTGAGGGTGAGGGTGAGGGTGACTCGGCGTGGCGACGGAGGCCACCGAGGGCGGGCTTGGCCCCGGGTGGTGGTCCCGAACGGCGGGGTGGCGGGGATGGTGGCTCCCGCAATGAGGCCCGGGGGGATGGGATCACCGGCCGGGGGCCGGGTGATGGCGGGCTCGGTGACGGCGGGGCCAGTGGCGGCGGCGCGATGGGTGGTGGCGGAGCCGGCGGGGCGGTCGAAGCCGGCGGGGCGCTCGGCAGCAAGGTTGGGGCGTCGCCGCGGCCGGCGAGCCGCTCCTCCAACCGCTCGATCCGACGGAGGAGGCCTTGCAGCGACGTGTCCACCTCCGGCGAGGCCAGCTGCACCAGGGCGGCTTCCAGGGTGACCCGAGGGTCGACGGCGTCGCGGAGGTCGACCGCGGCCCGGCCCAGCACCTCGAGCGCCTGCACGACACCTGCGCGCCCGAGCTGGCGGGCCTGCCGCTCCGCCTCGGCGGCCGCGTCGTCGGAGAGCATCACCAGGTTGGGGGCCTGCTGGGCCAGGAAGCCGTTGCGCAGGTGCTCGATCAGGTCGGTGGCCAGCCGGCGGGGGTCCCGGCCTGCGTGGACCGCCGCGGCGACCGCGGCGAGCACCCGACCGGGGTCGTGTTCGGCGAGGGCGTCCACGAGGTCGGTCACCGCGTCCGTCTCGTCGTCGACCTCGCCGAGAGCCGCCACCTGATCGAGCACCGAGAGCGCGTCCCTGGCCGAGCCGTGGCCTCGGCGGACCACCAGGTCGATGGCTTCGGGGGCTACGCCGAGGGAGGCGGCGTCGTTGATGTCGCGGAGCAGGCCGGAGAGGACGTCGGTGCCGAGGAGGTGGAACTCGTAGTGCTGTGTCCGGCTCCGGATCGTCTGCAGCACCTTCTGGGGGTCGGTCGTCGCCAGCACGAACACGACATGTGACGGGGGCTCCTCCAGCGTCTTCAGGAGTGCGCTGGCGGCCACGGGTGTCAGCTGGTGGACCTCGTCGACGATGTACACCTTCCAGCGGCCCGGGATGCCGAGTGCCACCCTCGACAGCAGGTCGCGCATCTCGTCGATCCCACGGTTGGAGGCGGCATCGAGCTCCTGGACGTCGAGGGACGATCCCTGCCGGATGGCGAGGCAGGAGGCGCACGTGCCATCCGGCTCGCCATCGACCGCTTGCTCGCAGTTGAGGGCCATGGCGAGGATGCGGGCCGTCGAGGTCTTGCCCGTGCCCCGAGGCCC
This sequence comes from Actinomycetes bacterium, assembly GCA_021809885.1. Lineage (GTDB taxonomy): Bacteria > Actinomycetota > Acidimicrobiia > Acidimicrobiales > Palsa-688 > JAKAQB01. The sequence continues at coordinate 2,311 of JAJZJY010000363.1, read as the reverse complement.
GCTGAAGAGGTAGGCGTGGGCAACCCGGCTCTCGCGGACAGCGTTGCACAGCGCCCTCGTGACGTGCCCCTGCCCGCGCACGTCGGCGAAGCGCTGCGGGCGGAAGCGGCGGTACAGCGACTGGTACGGCTGCTCGGTGCCCTCGGGTACGGCCACCCCCCAACCCTAGGGCTCGGGTGCGACCGTACGTGCCGCCTGGCGCGCTGGAGCCCGGCGCGGCGGTCAGGTGATCTGCGGCACACGAGGCGATCCGCTGAGGGCTGCTGCCGTCAGGCCCTGACCCGGTTCACGGTGCGACGTTGCGCAGGACCCGACCGCCGCGCCGGGCTCCAGGTCGCTCCGACAGGATAGCCTCATCAGCCGCAACCCGGAGGGGTGCGAGAGCGGCCGAATCGGCACGATTGGAAATCGTGTGTCCTTCACGGGACCGTGGGTTCAAATCCCACCCTCTCCGCCGTGGACCTGCTCGCCCGCGCAGTGCCGCTGAGGCCCCAACCTCGGGGCGCTGCGCTGGCGGAGCCGGCAAGCCGGGCTACCCACCCGGAGCGGCCCTCCCGCCGGGATCGTGACGTGGTGCTCGCCGCCGACCTTCGTCACGAGTCGCAAGTGGCTCCCGCTCTGGCGGACCACGTCGTAGCCGAGGTGGCGGCGGAGCAGCACGGCGAGCTCACGCCCGCTGAGGTCACGGGGGAGCCCACATCATCAGCAGCTCGTCGCGCACCAGGTGCAGCCGAACGACCCGAGAGCCGTCCTCCTCGGCGAAGTGGCAGGCGACGGCGTCGCGGACCATCTCCCGGAGGCTGGCAAGATCGTCCGCCTCGGTGAGAATCGCCTCGCCGGCCGGGCCGCCTCCTCCTCGCTGAGCGTCTTAGTGCCTGTTACGAAATAACATTTACGTAGTTACGGGCCTGTGGTTCACTGGGGCGGGCGCAGGTCATAGTTCCATTCACCATGGAAGGCGTGCTTCTCCACACCTGCTGCGGCCAGCTGGTCATCGTTGATCTTGATGCCCTTGGGGTAGAACCCGCGGTCCAGTTCGGCTCGGACACTGAGCCCGGTCCTGGAGGTCGTGGCGCCGATGAGCTCCACCACGACCTCGTGGCTGACGAGTGGCCGGCCTCGCCAGTTCAAGGTGACCATCGACCAAAGTCGATGCTCGATCTTGTTCCACTTCGAAGTTCCGGGTGGGAAGTGGCACACGGTGATCGTGAGCCCGGTCTCGGCGGCAAGCCCGGCGAGCTCGACCTTCCACAGCCGGGTCCGGTAGCTGTTAGATCCGCCAGCATCCGCGCAGACGAGGAGCCTGTCCGCTCTCGGATACGCCGGCCTGCCCATCGTCTCCCACCAACGACGCAATGACTGGACGGCGAAGGCAGCCGTGTCGTGATCGGCACCGACGAGCACCCATCCTGCGTTCTCTCCGACGTCGTAGACGCCGTAAGGAATGGCCTTTCCCAGGTCGTTCGGGAAGTCGTGCACCCCGACCGTCTCCGGGCGTCCCTTGGGCTGCCACTCCTTCCCGGCGTTCTTGTAGCCGGGATCTGCGCCGACGTTCTCCTTCTTCTTCCCGTCGACCGAGACAACCGGGAGGTGCTCGGCGAGGCGCGACTTGGACAGCTCGTTGATGTAGCGGAACTGGGCGTCACGGTCTGGATGCTGCGCCCCCTCTATTGTCTTGGCGTTGCCCTGCAAGCTGTAGCGGAGCGCGTGCAGGACCTCGGCGACGCGCACGTGGCTCACCCGATGTCCGAGCTCGCCCAACGCGTCCGCCAGCCGACGGGTGGACTTGGTCGTCCAGCGAAGCGGTGACTCGGGATCTCCGCGACTGTCGGGGTCGACCAGGGACTCGAGCGCGACCACGAGCTGTGGGTCGGCATCCACCACCCGCTTGCGGCCTCCTCCTGAACGCCGGGAGCGCCCCGCGGCGACGGTCACCTCGCCCGGCGAGACCAACTCGGCAATCGCCTTGTACACCGTGGGACGAGACAAGCCAGCCGCCCGAGCTGCCACAGTCACCCCTCCCCGACCCAGCGCCTTGGCCTCCGCTCCGACCACCAGCCGGCGCTGGCGTTCGTTCAGATGTGGCCAAAGCTCCGTGAACTTCTGGGCCAAAGGATCCTGACTCGACTCCACAAGGCCACGGTATCGCGCCGAGCAGGTAATGTAAAGGTTATTCCGTAACGCGCCCTTAGGTGACGGCGGGGACAGCGCGGATGGCGTCGAGCATGGCGTTGAACTGGGTCGCCCACGGCCAGCGGGCGGGGAGGTGCAAGGTGAGGGTGCGGGCGGAGGTGGCGAGGCGTCCGGGGAC
>JAJZJY010000362.1 GCA_021809885.1 Actinomycetes bacterium | reverse complement strand
TGATATTCGGTAGCTCGATCACATCCACGGTGATCATCGTGCTGGTCCTCAACCTGCTCTTCAACGAGTTGAGATGGGTGAGGAAGGGCCTCGACCTGCCGTCGACGACCGCCGTGACGGACGCCCCCGAAGCGGTGGAGTCCGTCGCCGACGACGGGGCCCGAGCCGGCGGAGGAGAGAACCTGACCCCCGCGTGAGCGGGTGCCAGCTGGCCCAGCATTGCCTGCACCGCCGACAAGTCCGCCTGTGGTGTCGGAATGTCGGTCGCAGAATGCCACCGGCAGCCGCGTCGAACGGCCCTCAGCTTCGTCGGCGTCGATGATCGCGATCAGCGGGCCAGAGTCAGTGAGCGTCACCGCCCGTCGCGGTCCGACGCCAGCGACTCCGTGAACGCGGCGCCGGTGCGGCGTGCCCGACCGCCGCCGCCGTGTACCACGCCGGCAACATCAGGTCGGCGAGACGTCGCCCGTCGGGGATGTCGAGACCCCAAAGCGTCCACCCGTCGAGGAAGGCGGCGGACACAGACCTGCCCGACATTTCGGCGCCGATGCCTTCCACTTCCACCAAGCCGACCATCTCGTCGGTCCCCAGGTGGCAGGTTCCGCGTGGCGTTGCGAGATCGAAGCGGCAGTCTCCAGCCGAGCAGAACCACCACGGCGCTGCATGGCGGCTGGCGCGCCACAACCGGGTCCCGGCGTTCAACGTTCGGGCCGGGCAACCGGCGAGCTGGTCGGGGAGCCAGGCTTGTGCCGGCCGGTCCCGCCCGCTCGAGGCGTCACTCGCCAGCGACGCGCCGCCGCCCGGGCGAGGGCGACGGCGGCGTCGAGGTCGCCCGGGCAGCCAGAGGAGATCAGATCGGCCACGCTGCGCACCTCGAGCGTCGGCTGCGGGGCTCGAAGCCAGCTCGCATCGGAATCCGCGCAGGATGGGTTGAGCGGTTCGGGGAGCGCAATCCCCGGCCGCGAGGGCGGGGTCGAGCGACCCGGTCGCCAACGCGTGGCGACGCGACGAGGCAGTACGGCGATGTAACACGGGGATGTGCTAGGGTGCGGAGCATGGCTGGCACGCTGAGCGTTCGACTGGCTCCCGAGGATCGCTCTGTCCTGGAGGATGCTGCGCGCAAGCAGGGCAAGGGCCTCAGCACGTTCGTTCGCGATCTGGCGGAGGCCGAAGCGCGTCGTGTGCGCCGCGAGGCGATCCGGGAGGAGGGCCAACACGTGGTGGCACACCTGGCGCGCCACCCCGAGGCCCGTGCCGAGCTCGAGGAGATCGGCACCCCGCTCGGCGAGCTGCCGTGAGCCGCCACGCCGCAGGGAGCGTCGTGGTGGTCGACTGGCGCACCGGTGGGCTCCCCCAAGAGCCGAACCGGCTGCGCCCAGCGGTCGTTGTCGAGGACCACGAGATCTTCCCTGACGACTATCCCAACATGCTGGTGGTCCCCCTCACCCGCGACGAGGGCCTCGCCCACCGGTCCTTTTCGGAGAGGATCGACCCAACGCCTGGCAACGGAGTCGAGACGACGTGCTGGGCCCTCGCCCACCACGTGAGCAGCGTGTCGTTACGACGCGTCTCGGGCACGCCTTCTCGGGTCACCGCCGCCCAACTGGCAGCGATCCGGGGGAGGATCGCCCTGGCGATCGGACCGGCCGGATGAGCAGCTTCCGGGCCGTCAAGACCTGTAGCGTTCCGATTGCTGGGCGAGGACTCGACCTCAGCTCGCCCGGCGTCGGGCCTGCCCGACCGACAGCGGCTTGCGTGGCAGCCAATCCCGGGCGCCGCCGTGTTGCACGGCCTTGATCCATTCGGCAACCCAGCGGTCGTGTCCGGCGATGAGGGTGTCGTTGTCGTGCTCGATGCGGCCGTCCACCTCCACCTCCACCAGGCGGGTCTTCGAGGTCACGAACGACCACCGGCGCCGGTCCAGGGAACGGCGGACCAGGTTGCCGTCGTCGTCTTCGACGTCCACGACAACGTGGGGGACGACCACCTTCACGCCCCGGCCATCCAGACGCCCCTGGCGGACCACCCGCCTCGGAGCGGGTGTCGTAGGTCGCGGTATGACGCCTGCCGGAGGCGTCGTACCAGGCCGCCTCCCAGGTAACGGTACCGCTCGGCCAGATCCGCTTGCGCACCGTGCTCACTGCCGGCGGTCCCGGGTCGGGGGTCGGCCCCGGCGGGGCTGGGGCGGCTTCGGCTCGGGCCCGGTGGCGGGACCGCCTCGGCTTGCAGCCAGGCCGCGACGTCGGCTGGTCGGAAGGGCGCGGTCCTGCCGACCCGCACGAAGCGGATCCGGTGCTGCTTGGTCAGGCGATAGACGAAGTGCTCGGTCACCCCGAGGTAGGCGGCGAGCTCGTCGACGCCCCACAACTCGGCGGGAGCAGGGGGATGGGTTGGGATGTGTTCCATGTCCACTACGGGGCGGCGGATCGCGCTCGACGATCACCAGCCGGGTCTTTCGCCGCGGCAACCGCGGCGCAACCGCGGCGAAAGAATAGCCACGCCTGCTCCGCCCCGCCGCCTGCGCCCCGTCTGACCTGCTTGTATGCCGGTGGGCGGTAGAGGACTCGAACCTCCGACCTCAGCCGTGTGAAGATGCCGGCCGGGGGTCGCGGGGCCTGCTGGTTCGGGCCGACCGGCCATCTGACCTGCCCAAACGCGATCCGTCACTGGTCCTCAGTGTGCGTGACTGAGCGCCGGTAACGCCACCCGTGGGAGACGAATGGGAGACGAACGACCCGGCCGGTCTCCTCAACCGTTCGGGCCGGGCCTGGGGGCTCGGGAGGCTCCAGCCGGCCGGCTGAGCTGGCGGACATCTCGTGGACATCTCGGGGACGTCTTGGGACGTCTTGGGCGCCCGGAAACGGCCTCCGCGGGACGCCGGAGGCGATCAAGAAAGCAGCCGGGTGCGTCTGGCGGCCAGGTCGACGACGATCACCGGCCTGCCGGCGGCCCGGGCCTTGGCGAGCGTCGACAGCGACCCGCCACCATCGCGGGTGCGGTCGACGACTGCGATCAGTGCGTCGGCGTCCCGGACCATCGCGTCGTTGCGTGCGTGGTAGTGCCACGTGGCCGGGGCGTCGCCGACCACCACCTCCCGGGCCGCCCGGGCCCGCAAACGTTGCCAGCGGAGCCGGTCGTCGGCCGGCCATCTCGCCGCCTGGGTCTCGAACGGGATGTACGCCCAAAGCTCCAGCCCGGCTGCGAGCGCCGCCTCCGCCCAGAGCGTGTCGACGCCGAGCGCCATCCCGCAGATCGCCGCGGTGGTGGAGTGCCGGTCGCGCAGCTTGGCGGCGAGACGCGGCAACTCGCCGCCGGCGAACGTGGCTTCGTCGGCGGACAGGGCGCGGTGCCCGGTGAGCGCCACCCGGGCCCAGCGAGGCGTCGGGGCGATGGCCGGCCGGCCGGACTTCGACGCCTCGGCCGCGGCTACCGCCTCGATCGCTGTGCGGGCCACCTCGAGGTACTCGTCGGTTGGGTCCATGCGCACCTCCTGGCCGGGCCGGTAGGTGGCCCACACCAGGTCGCGCAAGTCTCTTGGCACCATGAACCAGTGGCGCCGGCACATGAACATCTTCGGCGGGACATGGCTGTCGCAGCCGTCGGCATGGCAGGTGTGGGCGGCGGCACGCTCGGCGAAGCGCTCGGAGCTCATCGGACGGCGCCCTCCCAAGAGACCGGCGCGTCGAGGGCCGCGGCGACCGTGGAGGCGAGGTCCTCCAAGGTGCCGTCGTCGGCGACGGCGTCCTTGCCTGCTCCCGCCCACCCGCCAATGCCGATCGGATGCGCTTGCACGCCTACTGGTGTGGCAGGAGGTCAGGATCGGTTCGGGTGGGCGTGCTCGACGGTGGCGCCTGGCGGCACCGGTTCGCAGCTCGTCTCACACCATGGGCGTGAGGACGAGGAGCGAACGTGGGACAGACAGGCGGCGGGGCATCGCCCCGCCCTCATGGACGTTCGGCTCGGTGACGCTGGTCGCCGAGGACTGCCTGAGGTGGCTGGCTGGGCAACCGGAGCACTCTGTGCACGGCGTGGTGACCGATCCGCCGTATGGGTTGGTTGAGTACTCGGACCGGGAGCAGCGCCAGCTGTGGGCCGGCAAGGGAGGCGTGTGGCGTATGCCCCCGGCGTTCGATGGGCATCGGCGAGCCCCGTTGCCGCGCTTCACGACCTTGAGCGACGCTGACCTCGCTCGTCTCCGCCGGTTCTTCAACGATTGGGCGGAGGCCTTGCGCCCGGTACTCGTGCCTGGCGCCCACGTCTTGGTGGCAGCGAATCCCCTTGTCTCATACATTGTCTCGGACGCCATCGCTGCCGCCGGCTTCGAGCGCCGCGGCGAGGTGATCCGTCTCGTGCAGACCCTGCGCGGTGGCGACCGACCGAAGAACGCCCACGAAGAGTTTCCAGGCGTGTCGGTGATGCCACGTTCGCAATGGGAACCGTGGCTGCTGTGGCGCAAGCCCGTGGAGGGTCGGGTCGCCGACAACCTCCGGAAGTGGGGAACCGGGGGCTTGCGGCGCGTTTCGGCAGAGCTGCCATTCGGAGATGTGATCCGTTCGGGCCCGACCCCGGCGAGGGAGCGTCGGCTTGCCCAGCATCCCTCGCTCAAGCCTCAGGCGTTCCTGCGACAGGTGGTACGGGCAATCCTTCCCCTGGGAGAAGGCGTCGTGCTCGATCCGTTCGCCGGGTCGGGCTCGACCCTCTCCGCCGCCCTGGCGATCGGCTACACGTCGGTCGGAATCGAACGGGATCAGAGATATGTCGAGATGGCCCGTGACGCAATACCGGTACTGGCTTCACTGTCCGCGCCTGGCACCCCCGGTGGGTCGTGGCCACCGCAGAGCTGACGTCGGGCTGGTGCCGCCTCGCCGGCGCGTCGTCCCCAGTCCCGGCAGCCGCAGACGAGCAGGCGGCGGGTCAACCGGCCTCCAGCGCCGGTTGACTGGCCGGCTGGCGGAACCCGGCGAGCTCGGCGACGACCAGGCAGTGCCCGGCACGCGGCCCGTCGAAGATCTCGACGAGGGCGGCGGTGCGGAACACGTCCGCCGGGGCGGCCAGGCCGGCGACGACCAGCTCCTCTCTGCGCTCGTTGAGCGGGGCGGCGAACGTCTCGCCGGCGACGAGGGCACTCGATACCAGCCAGTGCCGGCCGGTCAGGTCGACACCGACGAAGGTGGCCGGGCCGAGCAGGCCGGCCTCGATCACCTCCTCGACCTCCAGGACCGTGTCGTGGCCGAAGTACCGGAGCATGATGGGTCGCCTCCTCGGGCGGTGGTGGTTGCCCGGTATGGGGGCGGCGCAGCGGCCCGGAGCGCGACTTGGCTGCCGGTTCTTCCGGGGCGGGGGCGGTCGTCGAGCTGCGCCGCGCTGGCGCCGGTCGACCCGGAGAACGGGGGCCTG
>JAJZJY010000361.1 GCA_021809885.1 Actinomycetes bacterium | reverse complement strand
GCCAAGAAGCACCGCAACCAGGTGAAAACACTCAGGGAGCGGTTGGAGAAGAAGATCGCAGCTGACCCCGACTACGGGTTGGTGAAGATGCTCCACGCCGGCAGCGTCGCCAAGGGCACCGCTCTGCGGAATGTTCACGATCTGGACACCGCCGTGTACGTCATGGCCGCGGAGGCTCCCTCGGCCAGGGACAGCGAGCTGGTGCCGTGGCTGGCCGCCCGGCTGTACGAGGCGAACACCAACATGAACCGGGACCAGTTCGTGGCCCAGGAGCATTGCGTGACGGTCAGCTTCAAGGGCAGCGGGCTCGACGTCGACGTGGTTCCGGTCCTCTACGAGGGCGGGAAGGACGACCGCGGCTATCTCGTCCGCAAGCACACTGGCGCCCGAGTCCTGACCAGCATCACGCTGCACCTGCGGTTCATCCGGGACCGCAAGGCCACCTACGGGCCCGACTTCGCCCAGCTGATCCGCCTCACGAAGTGGTGGAAGCGCGTCGTGAGCGACCGGGACGAGGACTTCCGCTTCAAGTCGTTCATGATCGAGCTGCTGTGGGCCCATCTCGCGGACACCGGGCTCGCGCTCACCGACTACCCGACGGCCTTGGAGCGGTTCTTCGCCTACATCGTCAAGGGCGAGCTTGCCGACCAGGTTGCGTTCACCGACTTCTACCGGGCAAGCGACATCCCCGCCCGGTCGAGCGCCGCGGTAGAGGTCCTCGACCCGGTGAACGTCGACAACAACGTGGCCGCCCTCTACAAGACCGGCGACCGCGACCGCCCTCGGCGAGGTGCAGGTCGATGCCCACCCGGCGCTCGGTCACGAACCACCACGTCGTCACGGTGTCGGACTGCCGGTTAGCCTTGATCCCGCAGCCGCACGTCAGGTAGTGGCCAGCTCGCTCGAACTCGATCCACAGGTACCCGACGGGCTGCGGGTCCGAGCGGTCGGCGAGCATCCACGACTTCAGGATTCCCACCTGCTCGCCGGCTGCGTCGATGCGGCCGGGGCGTGCCGTCAACAGGAACGGCAGCAGCATGTTCATGCCGGCCGACTTGCCCGAGCCGTTGACGCCGCGCAGCAGCAGCCGTCCGCCACCGAACTCCAGCACCTCATGCTCGTACTGGTAGACGTTGATGATCCCGGCGCGCGACAGCGTCCACCTGCCGGGGCGTTCGTCGTGGGCGCTCGTCGGGCTCACGCCCGACGAGCGTAACGGGTGGGTGCATCATGGCCGGGCCGCCGAGGATCGCAGGCCCGGCCCACCTCCGTCGTGACCGGATGATCTCTTCTATGAGATGATCGTAGTAACGCTATGATGGTCGGTGTGGTCACAGTCGAGCTTCACGACGAGAGTCGACTGGATGGACTTGCTCGACGATGACGAGTGGGATCGGGTGGTGGTGGTGGTGGACCGGCTTGCTGCCCTCGGGTCGTCGGCGCGCATGCCGCTGTCGAGGAGTCTCGGCGACGGGCTGTTCGAACTGCCATTCACGCTCGGCCCTACCGCCCGGCGGATCACGTATCGATTCACCAGGGACGGTCGCGTAGTGCTGCTCACGACCTTCCGCAAACAACGCAACAACGAGCGCACTGAGATCACCAGGGCACGCAAGGCCGCCGAGGATTGCGCCCGAAGGGATCCGTGAAGGAGGAGAACATGGCGAACTATTCCCGTTGGGATGACGTGAAGACGAAGCGTCGAGTGCCGACTACCGAGACGCGGGCGGGCGTCGAGAAGGATCTCGCGCTGGGCCAGCTGATCTACGACCTCCGTACGGGGGCCGGGATCAGCCAGCGCGAGCTGGCCGAGCGGATGGGAACGACGCAGTCGGTCATTTCGCGCCTCGAGGAGGGTGGAGGGGCCCGCAACCGCATCGATACCCTCGCCCGGGTCGCCAACGCCCTCGGTCGGCACCTCGTCGTCTCGTTCCCCGAAGAAGTCCCCGCCCGACTCAAGGACGCTGTGCAGGTGGCCTGACGCACGTTGTGACGCGGCCTGAACGATCCGCTACTGGGGCCTGGCCGCGTTTGTGGGGACTCTCGACCAGATAGGTCCCGACATTGAGCAATGCACGCGCCAAGCCCTGCATATGCACGGCCGGGGATCACCAGCACCTTTGGCGTTGTTGGGGCCATCGGTCGCGGGTTGCCGCAAAGCCCCCGCCACCACGACCGCTGGTCAGGCGCGCACCTCGTGCAGGGGTGCAAGCGCCTGACCAGCGGTTTCTCGTTCCGGCGATCGGCGGAGATGCGGGTTTCTCGGGTGTTTTTCTCGGGGCCTTATCAATGCTGCGTAGGGCATGCCATGGCAGGGTGGCCCGGCGTGTGCGGCCGCTGAGCAGCAGGTTTGTGGCGGGCTTCTCGTTGGAGCCGCCGGTGCATAGGGCTGCACAGGGCATCCGCATGCAGTGCACTGATCAACCGAACATCGGCCGTTTCCGCGAGGTCCAGCTCCAAGAACGGGTGCGGCGCCCACGAGCCGGCACCATCGTTCGGGGCGACCCCGGACCTTCGGCCGAACCCGATCTTCGGGGTCAGGGTGACGATACCGGGATCCGGACCGACATGGTCGGACAGTTCGGACCAACTGGTCACACCGTGGTGACGCGGGGTCTGGCATCTGTCGCTACTCCTCCGGAGGCGTCCCACCCGGCTGGCACACTGGAACCGTGAACAACGATCCGGAGGTGCCGGGTGACCCGGACGAGCAAAACGAGGTGGGGACGTCCGACCAGGGCGAGCCGGCTGAACGCGGCTCAGTCTTCCGCGCGTCTATCCCGCCCCTCGACGCCTTCGCGGCCATCCAGCGCAGCCTCGCATCTATCGACTTCTCGGCGGTCCAGGCTGCCCATCGCGCCTTTGAGCACACGGGCGCCCTCAAGAAGATCATCGAGGCCCAGGAAGCGATCGCCAAGGACTTCGCTCGTTCGATCGACTTCTCTGGCATCGCCGCTACCCACAAGGCGATTGTCGACGTCGGGCTCGCCGCGCAGGCAGTGGGCGCGCAGAAGCAGTGGGCGGACTCTCTCGCCAAGTCCCTCGACTTTGCGGCACTGAACCGCGCAGTTTCATCAAGCGCCGCGCTCCACGAGTGGACGCGCACCAGCGCCGCGTTCAATGAATCACTGCGCAAACAGACCGAGCTTTTCGAGCGGGTCGCTGAGGGCATCACCTTCCAGCTCCCCACGCTCGACATCCCCGGTCTGCTCACGGCCCTCGACCGTTGGCTCCCCATCAACCTCCGCGACTTCGTCGCCCTCGACGTCGTGGCAACGGTGGCGCTCGACGAGGGCATACCGCTCAGTTGGGTGCCGCGGACCGAGATCGTCATCCTGCTCATCGAGGCGGACGGGCCGGCTGCGCGCGTCGGCATACTCGCCGAGCGCCGCGACGACATCCTCGACGACTGCGAGGAGGCGCTTGCTCCGATCGCGCACGAGTGGGCCGTGCAGTGCCGCAGCGCCGTCGCCGCGATGCGTGCCAACCTCGATGGACCGGGACAGTCTCATGCGTCGAACATCATCGACAGCATCGTGCTCGGACTCCACGGCAAGAACGGCCGCGAGCACGCCAAGACCCGGGCGCAGGAGGAGTTCGACGGGCTTCCGCTGCAACTTGCGGCCGAGAATCTCTCACTCCGCCCACTGTTCCGTGCCTTCACGACGTGGTTTCCGAACACCGGTATCGACCCGCCGGACTACTTCGCGCGCCACGCAACCTCGCATGCCGTCGGTCACCTGAAGGGTCCAAGAACTCGATGCCGGAGGTGCGTGGGAGCTTTGCCGGGACCGAGATCCGTCGGAGCAGCCGATGGGACGAGCGCTTTGCAGGTCACTTCGAGAAGGACGTGATGGAGGCCGGTGGCTCGTCGTCCAAGCTGTGGATCGTCGCGGACGACCAACGCGTTGAACGCGCTGGCCGGGGACTGGTTGCTGACCCTCAGGCAGCCCGGTCGTACTCGTGGATGATGCCGCCGAGGATGTCGCGCCGGCAGACCTCGCCGGTGCGCGGTTGGTCGTGGCGAGGCAGCGGGGTCGCGAGCCGACGTCCCCGGTGCGGGCGAGACTCGTTGTAGTGGCGGACGTAGGTGCCGAGCACCGAATCGAGGTGACGTCTCGAGTAGATGAGCAGGTGGTCGAGACACTCTTCACGCACCGTCCTCACCCAGCGTTCGGCGAACGCGTTCGCTTTGGGTGATCGCACCGGAGTGCGGATTGCCTCGATCCGGCCGGCTCTGAACACCTCGTCGAACGACGCCGTGAACTTCGTGTCCCGGTCGCGGATGAGGAAGCGGAACCGATGTCCGGCGTCTTCGAGATCCGAGGTGAAGTTGCGCGCCACCTGGACGATCCAGGCCATGACCGGGTTGGCCGTCACTCCGAGCAGGTGCACGACGCGGCTGTCCACCTCGATGACGAACAAGACGTAGTAGCGCCGGAGCATCACCGAGTCGACGTGGAAGAAGTCGGTCGCCAAGACCCCCTTGGCCTGAGCGGAGAGGAACTGCGACCAGGTCGGTCCGTCACGCCGTGGTGCCGGGGGAAGCCCGTGTCGAGCGAGCACGGTGGCGACGCTTGCCTTGGAGACGGTGATCCCGAGCTTGCGTAGCTCTCCCACGATGCGTAGATAGCCCCACCGAGGGTTCTCCCGGGCCAGGCGCACGATGAGCTCGACGGTCTCTCGTCCAAGTGATGGTCGCCCAGGTCGCCGGTGGGCATAGGTCCAGCGTCGAGCCACGAGACGGCGGTGCCAGCCGAGGATCGTCTTCGGCGTGACGACGAATGCCGTCCACCGCACTCGTGGGATGAGACCGGCGAGCAGGGCGACCAGTGCCCGGTCCGACCAGGTGAAGCGGGCTCGGCCGACTTGGCGTCGAAGGACTGCCACCTGGTGGCGCAACACGAGGATCTCGGCGTCCTTGGCGATGGCGTCCCTCCTCGCCAACCCGAGGAGTCCGAAGGTGCGATGGACCAGGCGGTAGAGGAAGGAGAGCACCACGGCGAGCAGCCTCGCCGACTCCATCCTGGCTGGTCAAGGCGGTGGCAGGGAGTTTCTGGACCCTTCACCCACCGGGACCGACTCGCCGGGCGCGTCCTCCTGCCCGACCTCGCAGAAGAGCTCGGGATCGCCTACCACGAGGCCTACCACGCCCTGCGCCGGCTCGGGCTCGCCGTCGAGCAGCACCCCACCAGCCGCCAGTACCACCTCAGCCCCGACGCCGCCGACGTCCTACGAGCCGAGCACCAGCGCATCCAGGCCCTCCACCGCCGCTCGATGAAGCTCGCCGCCGCCGCCCGGCAGCTGGGCGTCGCCCTCAGCACCGCCGCCCTGCTCTCCCGCACCGGACAGCTCGAAGTCGACCCCGAGACCGACTCCTCCGGAGCGCGGTTCGTCACC